>NZ_JAXUHN010000080.1:0-90997 GCF_035916875.1 Methylomicrobium sp. Wu6 | reverse complement strand
TGGAGAAATACATTGCTGCCTACAACACGGGAGCGCAACCTTTCGTTTGGAAGAAACGCGAAGTCGTTGGCAGCCAGATCAAAAATACAATCTCTAACTTATGCAATTAGACACTAGTTGGGAACACATCGTTAATGATGCAACAATTATTACCAGAGAAAACATCGTTCTTTGTTGCTGCGGGTGCAATGCCAGCAAGGGGCAAAAGCAGCTCTCTGTTTGGTTGCAATCTAAATACTGCAAAGAGCGTGGTATTACTTCAGCTTCAGTGACCCCAATAATCAAACAGGCAATTTCAAATGGTCAATAAGGTCACGCATAACATGGCGCTCAACCGGAGCGCGGTTATAATGCGGTTTTGTTTTTTCGGCTTTCCGGGCCGCGCCCGGTTAGCTCTACGTTGGGCAAAAAGAGAAAAATGTTGCATTCATCTAAAATGAACGAACAAACCGATAATAAAATTAAACCTAGGGAACAAGGTAAAAATGGTCGCTTCGTCTGCCCATGTTGCGGCTACGCTACTCTTGATCAACCAGGTGAGTATGAAATCTGTGATATTTGTTTCTGGGAAGATAACGGTATTGACGATCCGTTTTTAGAAGAGGTTTTTGCCCCTAACAGCACTTCCCTGAACCAAGCTCGTCAGAACTTCCTCGCCTTTGGTGTCTGCGACAGAGCTATCATAAAGTGCGTTCGTGAACCCACTGACACCGATGAGCAAGTTCGCCTGTTTCTTTAGCCGCTTATCATTTCCGGCCATTGGCTTTGTGCCGTCTTGGTTTGTACCAAGTTTACCCCTTTCAGTTTTGTGTCGTTGGCCTTCAGAGTCTATCGGGTTCGGGTTTTATTGTTTAACTTGTGTGGCTGTAGCCGTTTTTGTGGTGGATCGGGTTGGTTTTTTGTACGTTGCGATTGTAGGTTTTGGCCTTGTTGTCGTTCGGCATAGCGGGGTTAGTGTCGCCCTGGTGTTCCAGCCTAATCGGGCAAGCCAGCCGTTATTCGTTTTTGCCGTTGCTAAGCAGGGTTTTGCCGCGCGCGGAAATTTTGGCAAAAGAAAAGTCGAAATCGAGTAGGCACACTAAGCCCAACCCGACAGGCCGGGGTTTGCAACCCCGACCTCAACGTTTCAAGCCAACTTCAAGGTTTCAAGAAAATGTGCTGATGGGTTGACAAAACCCGTCCGGCCTAGACTGTTCCAATAACTTGCTTTGGGTGAGCAATCAAATGTCAGGCAGCTGGCGCGGCCTGACTTGTTAGAAGGAAGCTGATTTTAAAGAATGCTTACTGAGGCGCTGGAGCGGCGGGCTTGGCCGGCTCGGTTGCCGCCGCGGGCGCTGATTTTTCGGGGGTAGCCGGAACTGCAGGAGCATTGACTTCGGGGGCCGATGCGTCAGCGGCAGGTGCGGCGGATGCTGCGGGTGCGCCTTCTGCAACCTTGATCAACCAGCCTTTCTTCTCTTCACAGCCCAATACCGCTTTCACAGCCGCATTGATTCTGACAAATTTGCCGGTCAAACTGGCCGGCAACTTGGCCTTGACCTTATGAAAACTGCTGTTGCTTTCGACCGTGAAAGGAATTTTTTCATTTTTGCCGGTCAGTCTGATCGTGCTCGGGTTTGACCAAGCGGAGACCTTGAACTCGAATGCGCTTTCCGGTGGCACTTCGAATTTATCCGGCTCGCTATATTCTTTCAGTGTGAAGTCGGTAAATTTGGGGTCTTTGCAGAGTACTTCGGTTTTTTCATCCTCGTAGGCGGTTGCGGTTTGTGCTGCCAGCAGGATCGCGATGAACGATGTAAATTTTATTATTCTTGTTTTCATAGACATGCCTACAGATGACGTTTTAAAGAAACCTATCCTTACCGATAGCCCGATCCATGCAACTGTAATCAGTTTTTTCTGCAAATTCAACCGTAAAGTTTTTGCTGGTTCGGAACAAATGCATCGGTTTTCTCAAAAAGCCGCGCGAGAGCTTCACCCAAAACTCGGGTTGTCTTGTACAATAGCACAATTAAAATTTATTGAGAGAGCACTGCCTTGAGAGAGCAACAGAGCCTGAATTACAAAAGCGCCGGCGTCGATATTGAGGCCGGCAACAGCTTGGTCGAACGCATCAAACCGATCGCCGCGAGAACGCGCACAGCAGGCGTGATGGCCGGTTTGGGCGGTTTCGGATCGATGTTTGAACTGCCTTTGGACCGCTACCGCGAGCCCGTTTTAGTCTCCGGCACCGATGGCGTCGGCACTAAGCTGAAACTGGCGATCGACATGAACGTGCATGATACGGTCGGCATTGATCTGGTCGCGATGTGTGTGAACGACATCATCGTGCAGGGTGCCGAACCGCTGTTTTTTCTCGATTATTTCGCGACAGGTCGGCTCGATGTCGATACCGCCGCGGCAGTCATCGATGGCATCGGCAAGGGCTGCGAACAGGCTGGCGCGGCGCTGGTCGGCGGCGAGACGGCCGAAATGCCGGGCATGTATGCGGACGGCGAATACGATCTGGCCGGCTTCTGCGTCGGCATCGTCGAAAAAAGCAAGGCGCTGGACGGCGGCAAAGTCAAGGTCGGCGACAAACTGCTCGGCATCGCTTCTTCGGGGCCGCATTCTAACGGCTATTCGCTGATCCGGAAGATTATCGAGGTCAGCGGCGCCAAACTGGATGCGCCGTTCGAGGGCAAAACGCTCGGCGAAATCTTGCTCGCGCCGACCAGGATATACGTGAGGCCGCTGCTCGCGCTGCTCGACAAAATCGACGTGCACGCGTTGGCGCACATTACCGGCGGCGGCATAACTGAAAATCTGCCGCGCGTGCTGCTGGACGGCATGGATGCAGAAATCGATCTTGCCTCCTGGCAACTGCCGACAATATTCAAATGGCTGCAAGAAAACGGCAATGTCGACGAGGCCGACATGCTGACAACCTTCAACTGCGGTATCGGCATGATCGTCTGCGTTGCGCCGGAAGACGAGCAGGCGGCTCTGGAAAATTTAACGGGCTTGGGCGAAACGGCGTTTCCGATAGGCAGGCTGATTGCGGGCGAGGGCAAGGCGAAGGTCATTTACGTGTAGCCTATCGGACACTGTCGTTGGGGTAGGCGATAGCCGTCCCGGCTCCGTTTGAAAGTCTTAAGCCCGGCTGTAAAACTCGCTTTCCTTATATCAGTCATGCGCATGCATGAGACCACCGATGCGGCCGGCGGCGCCAGCAGGGCAGGCCCAAGAAGCCGAACAATCGCCCCGCCGCCGGCCATGATTGCGAAGATTAGCTCGATCGGATGCAGGCCGAATGCTAAGGTCATCGCGAGAAGCGCCACCGTGATCGTCTGTGTACCGGGAAGCCGAAAGCGCTGCAATCTGCCGGTCAACGGATTGCTTAATTCAGTTTTGCTGGGGGCGGCAAACCGGTTACCGTGCCCAGCGTATTAACAGGGATGTAACGCATAGATTTTTCATGCGTTTGGGCTGCAAGCCTGCCACTTCATTTTAGAATTCCAGCCATTCTGTTACTCGACAACTCTAACAGCGTATTGTCCAAATAGTAAAAAACCCTTATCCGAAAGGCCGGCTAAGGGTTTCATCTGCGTTTAAGGTGGCAGGCCTGTCGGCGCAGCCACGGTCAGCTTAATGAGTCGAGGCGTAAATTTGTTGTATTTCCTTATACTTGTTGGCGGCATCCGTTAACGATTCCTTAGCCGCTTGCAAATTATTGTCCTTCAGTGCGGCACGCGCTTGATTCAAGACACCGCTGGCTCTGTTGCGCTTAACGTCCAGCACGTTATTGGCAATATCTTTTTGAGTTTGGCGGGCATCGCTGACCAGCTTGGCCACTGCCTCGTTGTCGGAGCCATTGTTCAGGGCCGTAATAGCCTCTTCGACTTTAGCCAGCGTATTGTCGATGGCTGTTTTAACATCTTCATACGTTGGATTTGCCACCGCAAAAGCGCTGGATGACAGGGTAGCGATCACGAAAGAAGCCAGGATTTTTTTGAATGCGTTCATGGGGTAAACCTCATAGTAGATAAAGAGAATTAGTTTGCCTAACGATTAAGAGAAGCTTTTTATGCGGTTCAGATTCGGGTTAATCGCTAAGTACGGTGAAATTCTAGCACAAGAAGTTCTAATTAAAACTAAAATAGTTCTTATTAGGACAGTTTCTTTTGAAAGCTCTGCTTCGTCGCCTGCGTTTTCAGTGTCGCGCGCAAATTTTATTTTGTTTATATATCAATGTATTGTATCGTTTTTAAGGCTTTCTGTGCGTGCATTGGATTAGTTTTTTGTGGGCGCTCTATTTGAGTCGCATCATCGGCAGAGCTTGCCGAAAATGACTGGAACTCCATAAACACCCAGTGTATGACCCTATCCGACGATCATTGGTAGGGTAATAAGGGCAAATAGCTTGAGGTTGCTATAGATTAGGACTATTATTTTGTTCTAATCAAAACAAATTCATCGTCACTCCATGAATGCTTCATCTCCCTTCCCCAGCGCGCTGCGCGAGTTAGCTCGCACCCAGCAAGCTTTTTTAGCCTATGCGGCCACTCATGTTCATACGCTGGATCTGACGTTGCCCCAGTTCGACATTATCCTGTCCTTGGGCAACACGGACGGCATGACCTTTAAGATGCTGGGTGAAAAAACCATCATCACCAAAGGTACCCTGACCGGCATCGTCAATCGCCTTGAGGATAAAGGCCTCGTTCAACGCGCAGCCTCGAAAACGGACGGCCGTAGTCAGATCGTGAGCCTGACGGCGGCGGGTTCGGTCTTATATGAACGCGCCTTTCCGGAGCACTTGGTTTTTATTGATCATATATTCAATGAGTATTCCCCTGAAGACATCACTACGCTTGAAGCTGCTTTGCTGCGGTTGCGTAGAGCCGTCATGACCGCGCGTGGCGATGGCGGCGGGAAATCTGCCGATGCAGTCGATGGCAGGCGCGCTTTGATCAAGAATATCTGTAAACGTCATCGAAAAGAGAGCCCCGTCCGGGGTTGCTGAGTTAGGCGGTCAACGAAGCAGCATGATGCCGGGGCGCAGGATTGCGGGATTATCTGAATCTGGCGGTAATCCGTGCCGACATAATGTTGGTATGGCAAACACTTAGTTAGGCGGCTGGATCAACGCCGCCGTAGAATGTCCTTCACCGCGCGTAGCGCCGAATGCGCGGCACCATTCGAATGCGTATCTTCGGTAAAATCGCCGGCAAAATAAACACGGCCCTGCGGTTTTCTGAGTGCTTCGGAGAAGCGGTCGAAACGCGACCGGCCGACCGGCCAGGACGCTATCGCGTGCGGATGGTAGCGGTAAAAGGTCATTTGTTTGACCGCCGGACGAAAACCGGGCCATTGTTTGTCGAGAGCCGCGAGCAGTGTTTCGCGAATGCTGTCGGGACTGCCGATCCTCGAATTGAAACGCTCCGCATAATCGCCGGACACTAGCAAATTCAGCAGCGCATCCTTGCCGGCCTCGCTGTTTCCTTCGTAGATCACGCCCAATGGGCCGTCAGTCAGAATCGGCAGCACGCTTTCACCGTTCTGCGTCCAAAACCTCTTGGCATTGCCGTCAACCAGGATGTGGGCTGTAAAGTAGGCGCCGCCGCTTTGGGTCTGAATCGCTTCCTTGCGTTCTTCCGACAGCGGCGGGTCGAACTGGATGTCGTTGAGCCTGAACAGCGGGATCGCGGTAATCACATAATCGGCGCGATAAATTTTTTGCTCATAGGTGCCTGTGTCGGTCGCGGTGATCTCGACTCCGGAATCGGTCGATTGGATGTGCGTGACCAGTTGATTCAGGCGGATGTTATTTCGTCCGATCGCATCGGCGATCTTTTCGGCGGCGCGCTGGTTGCCGCCGATCACATGATAGGGCGATGTACCTTCGCCGGAGAATATATGCCATTCCGCGATGCCGTCAAGTGCGCTGATTTTTTCCCAGGATGTGGCAAATTCCGGTTCGGTTTCGATGCGCACAAATTCCTGCGCCTTGGGTGAAAGGCCGCTCTGTTGCCTGATCCAGTCGGCAAACGAGATGTCCTGCAATGCGGTGAGTTCATCCGTGAGCGGGCGGCGGTCAAACTGCTGATACAGGGTTGTCATTTTTTGATCCCATACCCGGTAAGCAGGCATTTCCTCGCTGCCGATGAACGCCTCCAGAAATTCCAGGTTGGTTTCATGCATGAACGGGAATAGCTTGCCTTGATAACTGAAGCTTGAAAAGCTGGTGTAAGCGGTTTCGAGCGGGATGTCGAGTTCACGGAAAATATCGAGCGCTGGGTTGTTCCCCCAAAACTCTTCCAGTCCGACTTCGGCACGAGCGTGATCGGCATAGCTGGCGGTGCGTATGCGGCCGCCGATATGTGGGCTCATTTCAAGTATCAAAGCCGTTTTGCCGGCTTTTTGCAAATGATAGGCCGAACTGAGGCCGGACAGGCCGGCGCCGACGATCAATACGTCGGCGGTGCTCTCTCGCGCCGTGTCCCGATGCAAGTGCGGTGTGCATGACGACACGCACAGAATGAACAGGGCGCAGAGGCAGTGCAACAATGGAAGGGATGCGTTATTCATCGGCAAGAGTCTCAATTGATGGCGAAAAGCCCGGTCGTGGGAAAGTCTATTGCCAATATAGCAACGAAATGATCAAATACATAAAAGGGTTTTTCGGCATCGGCATGGGTTCTGCTTGTGATTTCCGAACGCTTCGGGCCGTCACATGGTTGTCATGGGCCTGCCGTATGCTGACCGGTTTACCAGTTGACAAGGGCGTTGCTCTAGGGTTTTCAGTTATGAAGCATTCCGCGACCGTACAGGGCAAATCGTTTCAATTCAGGAGCCTCCTAACCCTGATGGCAAAGGCCTCGCCGCGGCGGTCGGCGGATGAATTGGCCGGGCTGGCGGCGGAGTCGGAGGTTGAGCGCGTCGTTGCGCAGCGGCTATTGGCCGACGTGCCTTTGCGGCAATTTATTGAAGAACCGTTGATCTCGCCGGAGCAGGATGAAGTTTCGCGGCTGATATTGGAGCGGCACGATATGACAGCATTCGCGCCGGTGGCGGGGTTGACGGTCGGCGAATTTCGAAACTGGCTGTTGGCCGGCACGGGCGATTTGTCTGCGCTGGCGCCGGGCTTGATGCCGGAGATGGTTGCCGCGGTCAGCAAGATCATGCGCAATCAGGATTTGATCGCGGTTGCGCGCCGTTGCCGGGTCGTGACCCGCTTTCGCAATACGCTTGGCTTGCCGGGAAGGCTTGCGACGCGGCTGCAGCCGAATCACCCGACAGACGATCCGCGCGGGATTGCGGCATCGATTCTGGATGGTCTGCTCTACGGCAGCGGCGATGCGGTGATCGGTATTAATCCGGCGACCGACAATCTGCGGAACGTGCATACGTTGTTGAATCTGCTCGATGAAATCATAAGCCGACATCAGATTCCGACGCAATCCTGCGTGTTGGCGCATGTGACGACCAGCATGGAACTGATGCAGCGCGGTGCGCCGGTCGATCTGGTCTTTCAGTCGATCGCCGGCACCGAGACGGCTAATCGCAGTTTTGGCGTCGATCTGGCGATTTTGCGCGAAGCCAAAGCGATGGCCGAAGCGTTGGGCCGGGGTAGCATCGGCAACAATCTGATGTATTTCGAAACGGGGCAGGGCAGCGCGTTGTCGGCGAATGCCCATCATGGCGTCGATGCGCAGACCTGCGAGGCGCGGGCTTATGCGGTGGCGAGGGAGTTTTCGCCGCTGCTGGTCAATACGGTCGTCGGCTTTATCGGTCCCGAATATCTTTATGACGGCAAGCAGATCATCCGCGCCGGCCTCGAAGATCATTTCTGCGGCAAGCTTCTCGGGCTGCCGATGGGCTGCGATATTTGCTATACCAATCACGCCGAGGCTGATCAGAACGACATGGACACGCTGTTGACGCTGCTCGGCGTCGCCGGTTGCAATTACATCATGGGCATTCCGGGCGCTGACGACATCATGCTGGCCTATCAAAGCACCTCGTTTCATGATGCGCTGTATCTACGAGAAGTGCTGGGTTTGAGTCCGGCGCCCGAATTCGAGTCATGGCTGAATGCGATGGGCATTTTCAACGGCCGCAACAGCTTGGCGGACGGGCGTCGGGAGACGCCGTTACTGAGCGATTTCGGAGCGTTTCTTGGAGAGACCGCATGAATGATCCTTGGGATACGCTCCGCCGTTTCACTCAAGCCAGAATCGCTCAAGGGCGTTCAGGTTCTAGTCTGCCGACCTCGGCTTTGCTCGATTTTCAACTTGCGCATGCCATGGCGCGGGATGCGATTCATCAGCCCTGGGACATCGAGCGTTTATCTGAAGCGGTCAAGGCGCTGGGCGTGGAACCGCTATGCCTGGCTACGCCGGTTGCGGACAGGGTGCAATATCTGCAAAGACCCGATCTGGGGCGATGTCTCGACGTGGCAAGCCGGCAGACATTGCTATTGCATCGTCAACCAGCGATCGATGTCGTCCTGACTATCAGTAACGGGTTATCTTCAATCGCGGTTGAAAGTCATGGTTTGGCGCTATTGCGAGCAATAATGGCAGTCTACAGTCGCATTCCGTTGCGCTGCGGGCCGGTCTGTTTGGTGCCGAATGCTCGGGTCGCGCTGGCGGATCAAATCGGTGAATTGCTGAATGCACGATTATCCGTGATCGTGGTCGGCGAACGGCCGGGACTCAGTGCGGCGGACAGCCTTGGCGTCTATTTGACCTATGCGCCGCGTGTCGGTAATACCGATGCGGAGCGCAACTGTATCTCGAATATCCGTCCGCCGGAAGGGCTGTCCTACCAGACAGCCGCTACGAAGCTGGCTTATCTGAGTCATGAAGCGTTACAGCGGAAGGTGTCGGGGGTGGCGTTGAAGGACGACATGCCGAGTCTCTTTCTTGGTTGACTGGTAAAGTCGGAGTGATTGGAGCCATGCGTTGCATGGCTCCGGGAATCATGAAACTATCGTTTAGATTTTCTTTTTGATGATCGTCTTGCCATCGATGATCAATTCGGAGATGCCGCCCAGCGATCCGTGCAGCGTGCAGGAGGCTTCCTTAAAGTTTTTCTCGCCCTTCCATTTCAAGGTGATATAGGTTTCCTTGTCGGTGATGGGATCTTCGGAAGGGAAGAAGGCTTCTTCGCCGGTTTCTTTCAAAATCGCTGCCGGACATTTCTGGTTGGCCATCTGCTGGATCGCGACATAATTTCTGAGCATCGACTGCGCTTCGGCTTGCTGCGGCGATTCCTGTTTGCTGACCGCAACGACAATAAAGCCGACCACAAAAACGCCGATCACGGCCCACATCAGCTTGGCAGTTTCACCCATCTTGGTATCTTCATTTTCACTCATTTGGCACCTCTTATTTATTAATGTGTTTTGTCCCAGTTGCTCTCTGTCCGGTCTTCCGGAAACTTCCTTACGAATTCTAAGCGAATTACTGTTTGCCGGCAATTTTATGTGGCATGTTACACCGCCCGGCTCAAAATTCTATCCCTTGTTCCGCTTTGATGCCGCGTTGATAGGCATGTTTGACCATGGTCATTTCGGTGACGGTGTCGGCTATCGCAATGACTTCGGGAGCCGCATTGCGTCCGGTCAAAATCAGATGCATCCAGCGCGGCCGGTGTTGCCCGATGAATTCGGCGATTTCCTCGCCGTTGATCCAATGATAGCCGCAGCAGTAATTGATTTCGTCCAGCACGACCACGTCGAATTCTTCGGAGAGTATTTTTTGTTTGCTGAGTTCCCAGATCTCGCGGCTGGTTTTGATGTCCTGTTCGGGATTCTTGGTGTCCCAGGTAAAGCCGTCGCCGAGGGCATGCCATTCGATATTGTCGAAGCGCTGGGCGGCTTTTTGCTCGCCGGTTTGCCATTGGCCTTTGATGAACTGAATCACGCAGACTTTCATGCCCCAGCCGGCGGCGCGAAACGCCATCCCGAATGCGCTGGACGATTTGCCTTTACCTTCGCCGGTGTTGACCACGATCAGGCCTTGGCGTCTGTTTCTGTCTTTCATATTGAGAATCCTTCGCCCTCTCCCAGAGGGAGAAGGATTAATTCGTTTATTGTTTAAGGTCGCCTTGCTCGAACAATCGGCGATGATCTTCCCGCGTCGGCATGCCCGGACGCGCTCCCATCTTCGTACAACACAGCGCTCCAGCTGCGGCAGCATAACGCAAGCTATCAATCCAATCCATCTGTTGTGAGACCGCCGCCGCGAAGGCGCCGTGAAAGGCATCGCCGGCGCCGGTCGAATCGACATCGGCGACTTTGAAGGCCGGCATGAAGCCGTGCTCGGCTCCTCGCCGCCAGAACAGGCCGTTTTCGCTCAGCGTAATCACGACGTTCGGCGCGATTTCGGCCAATTGCCTGAGCGCCCGTTCAACGGAGCCTGCAATCTGCAGAGCGAATTTTTCCGAGCAAACCAGATAATCGACCTCGCTTATCAACGCTTGCGTGCCTGCGTGCAGCGAGCCGGCATCGAGCACGGTCGGGATGTTCTGGCCGCGCAGTTTCCGGCAATAAGCGGCGGAAACATCCGGTTCGTGACCGTCGAACAGCACCGCTTGCGGGCGGATGTTTGTAAAGTCCAACGCATCTGCGGGCAATGGCTGAGTGCCGATTTTATAATTGATCAGCGCCCGTTTGCCGTCCGGTTTGACCAGCACCGTTGAAATCGGCGTCGGCGCGGGGCCGCGCACGATCAGCCCGGTCTCGACGCCGTGATCGATTAGCTCCTGCAAGTGTTTGTCGCCGTAAAAATCCGCGCCGAGGTAGCCTGCGAAGGCTGCCCGGAAACCCAGGTTGGCGACCATGATGGCCGCATTTGCGGCAGGCCCGCCGCCGCAATCGACGAAGCCGGTCGCGAAGGTTTTTTCGTCCTCGGCCGGATGATGATCGACCGAGAACACCAGATCGTAAGAGGCATGGCCGATACAGAGCACGTCGACATCAATGAATGGTGTTTTCATAGGTTTTTGGGTGTGGACAGCTAAGCAAAATGCGCGTTATTCTAATCGAAAACAGTAATCATTTAACCGCCGTTTTTGATATGCCGGACGATAATTTGAGTCTCCCATACAATACAAGCGGCGAATCGACCGAGTTCATGGAGGCTTCATGCAGATCAATCCCGAAATTTTGCCGCGTATCATCCAGGCTATCGCCGATACGATCGAAAAAAACGCCGAGGAAGTGACCCAGCTTGATCAGGCGATCGGCGATGGCGATCATGTGGTCAATTTGCAGCGCGGTATTCATGCGCTGCAGGCGCAAAGCGCGGAGATAGCGCAACTGGATTGGGCGGCCGCGATGCAGAAAATCGGCATGACCTTGATGTCGACGGTCGGGGGGGCGTCCGGTTCGTTGTACGGAACCTTGTTCGTGACGATCAGTAAAGCGCTGCGCGGCCAGTCGGTCGATTTGCCGGTTTTTGCGTCCGCGTTCGCGCAGGGTGTCGAGTCGGTCAAGCTTCGGGGCAAGGCGGATGCGGGCGAAAAAACGATGCTCGATGTGTTGATTCCGGCGGCGCAACGTTTGCAAACAGCGGCAGCGGCTTCGCAGGCATTGAATGACTTGCTGGCCGGCATCACCAATGCCGCCGAGGCCGGGGTTGAAGCGACCCGCAATATGCTGGCGACCAAGGGCAGGGCGTCTTTTCTCGGCGAGCGCAGTCTTGGTCATATCGATGCGGGCGCGAAAACCGCGCAGTTGATGATCGCGGCGACCGCGGGAGTGCTCGCGTCGTCAGCAGCCCCAGCGTAAAGCGGCGGTATTGACCGGCGCATCCCAGAGCCTGAGCAATTCCTCGTCAATCAGCGTCAGCGTGATCGAGCATCCGGCCATATCCAGCGAGGTCGTGAAATTGCCGACCAGCGAGCGGGTAATCACGACGCCGCGTTTCTCCCAGTATTGGGCTGCCAGATGGTAGATCAGATGCAGTTCGATCAGAGGGGTGCCGCCGAAGCCATTTACATGCAGTAGCACGGCCTGGCCGCGTTGCGGTTTCAGTTCCTCGTCAATTGCCGTAGCCAAATGCTCCACAATAGTGCTGGCGTTTGCTAATGGCATCGTCTCGCGGCCGTGTTCGCCGTGGATGCCGACGCCCATTTCCATTTCCGCCTCGCCCAGTTCGAAAGTCGGTTTGCCCAGCGCGGGAACCGTGCAACTGGTCAGCGCGATTCCGATCGATGCGGTGGATTGATTGACCTTATCGCCCAAGGCTTTACAGGTTGCCAGGTCGGCGCCTGCTTCGGCGGCCGCTCCGACCATTTTTTCGACGATCAGAGTGCCGGCCACGCCGCGCCGCCCGACGCTGTGCGTCTTGGGTAGGGACACGTCATCGTTGACCAACACGGTCGCGTTCGGCGATTCGAGCATTTCGGCCGCGATTTCGAAATTCATCACATCGCCGGCATAATTCTTCACGATGAACAGCACGCCGCAGCCCTGATCGACTGCTTCTGTCGCGGCCAGCATTTGATCCGGCGTCGGCGAGGTAAAGATCTGCCCGGGGCAGGCCGCATCGAGCATGCCGGTCCCGACGAAGCCGCTGTGCAGCGGTTCGTGGCCCGAACCGCCGCCGGAAATCAGCGCGACTTTGTTAGGCTTGCCGGGCTTAAGGCGTTTGATGAAATGAGGTTGCAGGTTCAGTTCGATGATGTCGGCATGCGCTTTTGCAAAACCCTTCAGGCTGTCTTCGAGCAGGCTGTCGATGTCATTGATGAATTTTTTCATGGCTGTGACTCCGGTTGTTAATCTGTTTGGCGGCGCAAGGCCTCGGCAACGGCGATAATATCCGGCATCAGCCAGGTCGGTTGATAGTCGCAGCCGCGCAAATCGTCCTCGCTCGATATGCCGGTCAAAACCATCAAACTGCGGATGCCGGTGCGCACCGCGCCAAGAATGTCGGTTTCGAGGCGGTCGCCGATCGCGATCGTTTCGGCAGGATCGGAACCCAGCAATTTCATTGCCTGCCGGTACATGATCGGCTCGGGCTTGCCGATGATCATCGGCGAGACGCCGGTCGCGGTTGTCAGGGCAGCCAGAATTGCCCCGTTTCCATGCGTTACGCCGTATTCGGTCGGCAGGGTCGTGTCGGCATTGGTGCCGATGAACTTGGCGCCGGCCCGGATATTCAAGGTCGCGGTCGCGAGCTTGTCCCAGGTCAGCGTCGAATCCTTGCCGCAGACAACGATATCTGCGCCTTGCGCATTTGGTGTTTTATCGGTTTTGAGTTCGTACAGCCCAGTCAAGGTAAATCCTTGTTCGCGCAAGGGTTCGCAGGCGCCGTCTTCGCCGACCACAAACACGCGAGTTGAAGTCGGGTCGGCGTGTTCGGCAAGATGCAGGGCGGTCGCCATGCCGGATGTCAAAACTTGATCCTTCGCAACGGTCACGCCCATTCCGGCGAGTTTTTTGACATATTGGTCCTGCGTCTGGCTGGCATTGTTGGTCGCCAGGATGAAACGGATCTGAAGGTCGCGAAGGGTTTCGAAAAACTCGCACAGGCCGGGTTGCGGCACGGTTCCATGCCAGAGCACCCCGTCCATGTCGATGATCATGGCGCGGATATTGTTGAAAGATTCCATAAAATTATTTCTCTTCGGGAACAAGGCGCGAAGCAATGTTTCATTCTTAGCTTCCGCTGGTTTACTCTCCTGCGGTGCTGCGGAGGGCGTCTTAATTGAAAGTCAATGAATAGCGGTCGCCGCCCGTTGATTCAAGCGGCGTAAGCCTTGACTCGTAACAGCTTGGCATAAGAGTCAGGCGCTTGTCTAGTCCTTGCGGCGAAGGAAAGTGGGGCCGAAAAAAGGTGGATTAGGTTCATCGTGGCGCGAACAAATAGGGGATTTGGTCGCCTACGATTTATGCTATTACCATTTATAATGGCTCTATCGCTGGCAATCAAACGCTAAAAAACGCTTATTTTCGATCGTGTTTAGTTCATGCGAAGAACCGCGGCGAAACGTGGCAAAATAGGCAAAAATTAGCAGATAACTGACTGAAAATAAGATTATTTTTAAAGCATCTTAAAAGACCGGCAGACGGCGTCGTTACTGTATTCAGCACGGATCATTGACATGACTCCCCTTTCTAATTTACAGTAGCGTTCGCATTAAACAGGTAATCACCTAACTACAATAACAAACCATTGGAGCAATATCATGGCAAAACCATTAATTCAAATCGCATTAGATTCTCTGGATTACAACGCAACCATCGCGCTGGCCGAAACCGTAGCGCCACACGTCGATATTTTCGAGATCGGCACTCCTTGCATCAAGCACAACGGTGTTAACCTGGTTAAAGACCTGCGCGCCAGATTCCCGGATAAATTGTTGCTGGTTGACCTGAAAACCATGGACGCCGGTGAATACGAAGCGACTCCTTTCTATGCAGCAGGCGCCGACATCTGCACCGTTCTGGGCGTATCCGGCTTGGCAACTTGCAAAGGCGTCATCAAAGCCGCTAACGCTCACGGCGCGGAAGCTCAAATCGACCTGATCAACGTTGACGACAAAGTCGCTTGCGCACGCGCTTGCGCGGAAGCCGGCGCTCACATCATGGGCGTGCATACCGGTCTGGACGCTCAAGCTGCCGGCCACACTCCATTCGGCGATCTGAGCGACATCGCCAGATTGGGTCTGAACGTCAGAATTTCTGTTGCGGGCGGTATCAAAGCCTCTACCGTACAAGACGTCGTCAGAGCTGGCGCGAACATCATCGTGGTCGGCGCTGCCATCTATGGCGCTCCATCCCCAGCAGACGCTGCGCGTGAAATCCGCGAACTGGTTGAAGCTGTATAACAATGCATCAGCAACTTATCGTAGATAAAATTTCGGGCATTCTGTCGGCGACCGATTCGTCTTACGATCAAAAGCTGACCCGAATGCTTGACAACGCCAAGCGTATATTTGTTTCAGGCGCCGGTCGTTCCAAACTTGTCGGCAATTTCTTTGCGATGCGATTGGTGCATGCCGGTTACGATGTCAGCGTTGTGGGTGAGATTGTCACGCCTAGCATTAAAAGCGGCGACTTGTTGATTATCATTTCAGGCTCGGGCGAAACCGAGCAGCTGATTGCATTCACGAAAAGCGCGAAAAAAATCGGCGCAGACATTGTGTTGATCTCGGCAAAGAGCAGTTCAACGATAGGCGACATGGCCGACGCGGTTTTCCAGATCGGCCAGGCTGAACAATACGGCAAAGTGGTCGGAATGCCAATGGGCACGGTTTTCGAACTGTCGACCCTGTTCTTCCTCGAAGCGACCATTTCTCATATCATCCATGAGAAAGGCATCCCGGAAGAAATCATGAGGGAAAGGCACGCTAACCTAGAATAGCGTAATCCAAGAACGGGCGGCCTAGGCTGCCCGTTCTTTTCTCATGTGTTTGGCGACGAAATCAACTGACGCTGAATAGGCTGATTAACTCAACATAATTTACCAACAAAGGAGAAGACTATGGCATCGCGCCGTGTATTAGCTAACGCCATTCGCGCTTTGAGCATGGATGCTGTACAAAAAGCAAATTCGGGCCATCCAGGCGCCCCGATGGGTATGGCGGATATTGCCGAGGTATTGTGGAACGATCATATGCACCACAATCCGGCCAATCCAAAATGGCCAAACCGCGACCGGTTTGTACTGTCCAATGGCCACGGCTCAATGCTGATTTATTCCCTGCTGCATCTGACCGGTTACGATTTGCCGATCGAAGAACTGAAACAGTTCCGTCAGTTGCACTCCAAGACTCCAGGCCACCCTGAGTACGGCTATGCGCCAGGCGTGGAAACCACGACCGGTCCTCTGGGTCAAGGCATCACCAACGCGGTCGGCATGGCGATTGCCGAAAAAGCGTTGGCTGCGAATTTCAATAAAGACGGTCATAAAATTGTCGACCACAAAACCTATGTATTCCTGGGTGACGGCTGCTTGATGGAAGGTATTTCCCATGAAGCCTGCTCGCTGGCCGGTACGTTGGGTCTGGGCAATCTGATCGCTTTCTGGGACGATAACGGTATTTCGATCGACGGACACGTCGAGGGCTGGTTTACCGACAATACCCCAAAACGTTTCGAAGCCTACGGCTGGCACGTTATTGCCGATGTCGACGGCCATGATTCGCAAGCGATCGCCAAAGCGATCGAACTGGCGAAAGTGATGACCGACAAGCCGACGCTGATCTGCTGCAAAACCACGATCGGTTTCGGTGCGCCTAACAAAGCCGGCAGTCATGCCTGCCACGGCGCGCCCTTGGGTGAAGAAGAAATTAATCTGACGAAGGCCGCTTTGGGTTGGGATTACGGTCCTTTCGAAGTGCCTGCCGAAGTCTATGCCGGTTGGGACGCGAAAGCCAAAGGCGCGGCGGCCGAGAAAGCCTGGAATGAGGCGTTTGCGGCTTATAAAGCGGCTTATCCTGAATTGGCGGCCGATTTCGAACGCCGGATGAATGGCGATTTGCCGGCGAATTGGCAAGCCGACGCGGACAGCTTTGTTGCTTCCGTTAACGCACAAGCCAAAACCACCGCGACCCGTTTGTCATCGTTGGCATCAATCGAAGGTTACGCAAAATTGTTGCCCGAAATTTTTGGCGGTTCGGCCGACCTCGGCTGTTCGAACATGACCGAATGGTCCGGTTACAAGCCGATGCGTGCGAACAAGCCGGCAGCGAACTATGTCAACTACGGTGTGCGCGAGTTCGGCATGTCCGCGATCATGAACGGTATCGCCCTGCATGGCGGCTTGATCCCGTTTGGCGCGACCTTCCTGATGTTCTCCGAGTATGCGCGTAACGCACTGCGGATGGCGGCGTTGATGAAGATCAGATCGATCTTCGTTTATACCCATGACTCCATCGGTCTGGGCGAAGACGGTCCAACTCACCAACCGATCGAGCAAACCGCTACCCTGCGGATGATTCCGACCATGCATGTCTGGCGCCCGTGCGACGCGGTCGAAACGGCAGTGTCCTGGCGCGCGGCGATCGAGCGTAAGGATGGTCCGACCACATTGGTATTCTCACGGCAAAATCTGCCGCATATTCCGCGTAGCGAAGAGCAAATCAAATTGATTTCTCGCGGCGGTTATATCTTGAGCGACAGCGAAGGCCAGCCGGATGCGATCATCATTGCGACCGGTTCAGAAGTCGAACTTGCGTTGAAAGCGGCGGATGAACTCCGGGCGAAAGGCAGCAAGATTCGTGTTGTTTCGATGCCGTCCACGAACGTTTTCGATGCGCAGGATGCTGAATACCGTGAATCGGTATTGCCTGCGGCTGTTACCAAGCGGGTTGCAGTCGAAGCCGGCGTCACCGAAGGTTGGTGGAGATATGTCGGCAGCAACGGCAAGGTCGTCGGTATAGATCACTTCGGTGAATCGGCGCCGGCAGGACTCCTTTTCAAGGAGTTTGGCTTCACCGTCGAAAATGTCGTCAAGCACGTGGAAGCTGTACTTTAATTGAAAAATGACAGGCTGCCCCGGCGGGCGGGGGCAGCCTGTCAATTGACGCGTTCCTGGGCATCGCGAATGCGCATCACACTGTCTAGGACCTCGTTCCGCATACTTCGACTTATTTTAGGGTGAACAACGTGAAAATTATAAATATAACAAACGGTGCATTTGCGGCTTTACTGTTGGCCAGTTCTGTTGCGGGTGCCGACTCACAATATCCTGCTTCCGACTTTCAACCGAAAGTGCTTTACCAGGATGCCGATTACAAGCATGAAAGCTCATCAGCTCCTGCTGCTGCGCCATCATCCACTGCAAAGCCGGCGGATTCGAAATATCCTGCGGCCGATTTCCAGCCGAAAGTCGTTTATTCCGATTCCAACTATAAACATTCCGCCGCCGCTCCTTCTGCACCTTCTTCCGGCGCCGGCGCCGTTGCTGAGAGTTCAGCTGCTCCCGAGGCCAAAAAAGAAGAGTCCAATTTCATCTATTTGATCGGTTTGGCGGTGTTGGCGTTCGTTGGCGTGATTTTCTTTAAGAAGCAAGCGCAGCCTGTAGGTCACGCGGGGCAAGCTCAAACGCGTCCAGCTGCCGGCGGCGCGACCGGCGTGGCGAAATACCTGAACCGTAAAACCGGAACCGGCGTAGCCCGATACCTGGAGCAACAAGTCAAATCCGCCGCGGCTTCTGCGCCGCTGACCGGCGTTGCCAAGTACATGGCTAGCCAGAAGCCAGCTTCCGAAAGCGCTTCGTCAAAGCCAGCTTCTCGTGTCGAAAAATATCTGCGCGACCGGGGGTAATGGATGGATCAAGCTTACTTGATCAGCTTGGTCGAGGGATTTTATCCCTTTGGTAAGCGGTCCAAAACAGGAACGAAAAAACAGCAAACTTTGGCTCACTCCGAGGATATATATGTGCAATCTACCGGAGCGGTCGAAAGAGCTCCGGTTGCCGCGACAAATACCGGCGTGACGCGCTACCTTCGGAACCGGCCTGTCGAGTCCGGAGTGTCGAAGTATGTGAAAAAAAATAAGACTCAAGCGATCTCGGGCGTCGGTAAATACCTGGTGGTGCAGTCGATCAAAAGCCGGGAAGTGACGCGGGTGACTGGCGTCAGTCAATATTTGGCACGCTTTGACTGCGAAACGTCCGCCAGTGGCGTTGCGAAATATGTCGCGAAACAAATCATTAAAACCCAATATCTGCCCAAACGCACCAGTGTCGGCCGATATATCACCCGGCAGGAAATCGCCGAAGCGAAACTCGCTGCATTGACCGGCGTGGCGAAATATCAGGCCGAACAGGATTTACTGCAAAGAAAGCTCGACGCACAAAAACTGATCGAACATTATCGGGAAGAAGAAGCGCGTATCGCAGCCGAGAAAGCTGCGGCACTTGCCGCTCAGCAGGAAGCGGAGGCAAAGGCAACACCGTCTGTCGAAGTTCGGGAGGTGCCGGCGAAAACGCGGGTCGGACTGTATTTTCAGCAGCAAGCGAAATTAGACAGCCAAAAGCCTGCCGTCAGTAAAGTAGCCAAGTATATTGCGCGGCAAGTCGTTCGGGACAGTCTGAAGCCGCGTCAAAGCGGTGTTGCGAGATACCTGACAAAGAGCCGTGTCTATTCGCCAAAACCGGTCGTCAGCAGTGTTGCCAAATATTTGGAAACGCAAGCTCTGCTTGCCAAAACCAAGCCGGCGTTTTCGGGCGTTGCCAGATATTTGATCAAGCAAAGATTGGCGGTTCCAAGTCAGGCGGTCAAGGCGAGTGGTGTGAGCAGATACCTTGTTCAACACACGCAAACCGTCGGTGACAAGGCGGCGGCGAAGCAACCCGTCCATCGGGAGTTTGTGTTGACCGGTGTTGCCAAATATCTGAGTCTGCAAAACGATGCGTTTGACGCTTCGGCGAGCCAGGCTGACGTTCCGGCCGAGATTTGTTTGGAAGGAGAATTCATTCCGGCGTCGGAAGCCTTGGGTAATGACGCCGCTAAGCCGAAGAAAACGAAGCCAACGCGGGTTTCCAAATATATTAATGCACAGCAAGGCCCGGCAAAAAAAGCAGCCGTCGCCAAAAAGCCGACAGGAGTCGATAAGTACCTGCTGCAATCCACATGATTCAGAGGTTAATGCATTGAGCCTGTGTTCGTCCAGCGCGAAAAACAGGCTCATGCATTCCATCTGAAGTAACAAAATCGTAGTTTCGATCCTTGCAACAAGGTGGATGGAAGCTGCGAAATCTTCAACGACTTCTTTCCTCACAGTAAAGTTGAATTGGCCAGGCTTCGCTTGCCGGTTTTTCTGTCACTGCCATATTCACAATCGGCAGGTCATTGCGTCTGATCCGAACCCCCCCCTCCATCCATTCGGGCGTCGAGTCCGATGCGCCGCAATAGCCATTGCGGTACCGTTCCGCGCAGAAGCGGCTTGAATCGTCAAGCCATGAGCAAAGTCGCCTACCGAAAACCGACGTCGAAATTTGACTCATTCACTAGTATCGTATAAAAACGAAGTGTGGTAATATTTGGAAGGCATTTGTTATTTTAATTATAAATTTGTAAGGTGCATATTATGGCTAAGAATTTACTAGAACAACTCAGGGAAATGACCATCGTTGTGGCTGACACCGGGGACATCCAGGCTATTGAAACCTTCAAACCTCGCGACGCGACCACCAACCCCTCGCTGATTACCGCGGCTGCTCAAATGCCGCAGTATCAAAGCATCGTCGATGACACCTTGAAAGGCGCCCGCGACACCTTGGGACGCAGTGCGGCGCCTGCGCTGGTGGCTAACTTGGCGTTCGACCGCTTGGCGGTTTCTTTCGGTTTGAAAATTCTTGAAATCATCCCGGGCCGTGTTTCAACCGAAGTGGATGCGCGTTTGTCTTACGATACCGAAGCGACGATCGCCAAAGGCCGTGAAATCATCGCGCAATATGAAGCCGCCGGTATTTCGAAAGATCGCGTACTGATCAAAATCGCTTCGACTTGGGAGGGCATTCAAGCCGCAGCGGTTCTGGAAAAGGAAGGCATTCACTGTAACCTGACCCTGTTGTTCGGCATTCACCAAGCGATCGCTTGCGCCGAAAACGGCATTACCCTGATTTCGCCATTCGTCGGCCGCATCCTCGACTGGTACAAAAAAGACACCGGCCGTGACTCCTATGCGCCAGCCGAAGATCCAGGCGTTATCTCGGTCACCTCGATCTACAACTATTACAAGAAATTCGGTTACAAGACCGAAGTGATGGGCGCAAGCTTCCGCAATGTCGGAGAAATCACCGAATTGGCAGGCAGCGACCTGTTGACTATCGCGCCATCCTTGCTGGCCGAGTTGCAATCCACCGAAGGCGAATTGCCACGTAAATTGGACCCAGCCAAAGCCGCGAGTTTCCCAATCGAAAAAATTACGATGGACCGCGCGACTTTCGATCGCATGCACGAAGAAAACCGCATGGCGAACGATAAGCTGTCCGAAGGCATCGTCGGCTTCGAAAAGGCGTTGGTCGCTCTTGAAGATCTGTTGGCCAAGCGTTTGGGCGAGCTGGAAAATCAGCCAGAAACGGCGGAAGCTTAAGCACTTACAATCTCCGGCGCCGGTTCGCCCGGAGCCGGAGATTCCAAGGCATTGTCAATACGGCGTGATGCTCGCATCAGAGCCTATCATTTCATACATTCGAATATGTCAAACAAAATTTTAGATGCAGTTAAGCCCGGTGTCGTGACCGGCGAAGATGTACAAAAAGTATTTGCGATCTGCAAGGAAAACAAATTTGCCTTGCCTGCGGTCAATGTGATCAACACCGATTCGATCAATGCGGTGCTGGAAGCGGCGGCGAAAGCCAAATCCGCGGTGATCGTGCAGTTTTCAAACGGCGGCGCACAATTCGTGGCCGGCAAAGGTTTGAAGCTGGAAGGCCAAAAAACAGCGATTCTGGGCGCGATTTCGGGTGCGAAACACGTCCATCTGATGGCCGAGCAATACGGCGTGCCGGTCATCCTGCATACCGATCATGCGGCGAAAAAACTGCTGCCATGGATCGACGGTCTGTTGGATGCCGGCGAGAAACACTTCGCGGAAACCGGAAAGCCACTGTTCAGCTCACACATGCTGGATCTGTCCGAAGAAAGCTTGAAAGAAAATATAGAGATTTGCGGCGAATATCTGAAGCGCATGTCCAAGATGGGCATGACCCTGGAAATCGAGCTGGGCGTGACCGGCGGTGAAGAGGACGGCGTCGACAACTCCGGCCTGGATCACTCGATGCTGTATACACAACCGGAAGACGTCGCCTATGCCTATGAACATCTGAGCAAGATCAGCCATCGGTTCACGATCGCGGCTTCGTTCGGTAACGTACACGGCGTTTACAAGCCGGGCAACGTGAAACTGACTCCGAAGATTCTGGACAACTCGCAAAAATATGTGTCCGAAAAATTCGGCTTGCCTGCCAAATCCTTGAACTTCGTATTCCACGGCGGTTCGGGCTCAACTCCGGAAGAAATTGCGGAATCGATCAGCTACGGCGTCGTCAAGATGAACATCGACACCGACACCCAATGGGCGACCTGGGAAGCGATCATGAATTTCTACAAGAAAAATGAAGGCTACCTGCAAGGCCAGATCGGCAATCCGGAAGGCGACGACAAGCCGAATAAAAAATACTACGATCCGCGCGTTTGGCAACGCGAAGGCGAGCTCGGCATGGTGGCCCGTTTGCAACAGGCATTCCAGGACTTAAATTCGGTCAACTCGCTGTAATTTAAAAGCTACAGGCTTACCTCGCTATGTGGGCCTGTAGCTCTTTCCTGTAGAGTATGCATTGCATACCTTTCAATAATCCTGAAAAGCGGGATGATTCCGAAGATAAGAGGTAAGTCTTATTCGGCTGCATCCGATCTCATCGATCCTGAATAAATAATCAATCGTATTTAATGTATTTGAAGCGCGGGTCGTCGGGCGTTCCTTCCAACGCTCCGCCTTCCTTGCCGGGTTGCCACATGATCACGTCTTCGATCTTGCGCGCCAGTTCAAAGTCTTTGTTCGTTATGCCTTTAGCGGCATGGTTCATTAGCTTGACGATGACAAAAGCGTAGGAAACGGTCAAGTCGGGATGATGGAAAGCCGCTTCCGCCAAATGGCCGACCGTATTCACTACCATTAACGTGCTTTTCCATCCGCTGGTTTTGTATTTGCGTCGAATCCAGCCGTTCTCGAGATACCAATGCGGTAACTCTTCCTTTAGTCGTTCTTCGACTTCGCTGTCTGTGTAAGTTTCTTCGTGTTTGCGTTCGCGCCAACCCATGATCAAATCTCCTGTCCAGTGAAAAATATCAATGCGATTGTAAACTATTTACCTTTATCTAGAAAAAATTATGCGTGATTATGGAACAGAACTCGATAGGGGATGAGCTTAGTCAGGCGGGTGCGGTTTATTTAGTCTTAATATAAAGGGAGCTTCGTTGCAATAGACCCGAAGAAAATAAATGTGCAACTTTTCACAAAAAATGTTGTTTAGTAAATACAAGAGATATGTAAAGATAGACTTTGAGCTAGAGTTTCAATGTAAGAAATGTGTTGCGGGCTTGTCGGCTTCGAAACGAGTTCCTGTGGCTGCCGATTGTATTCGCAGGTTGTGCGCGCACTGCCTCATATTGAAACTATTAAATGGAAGGGCATAGTCATGTTCAAGAAACTAATGATTGTAATCAATTTGTTTGGTAGTCTCTGTGTTTTTACCCTGATGTGTATGTCGAAAGGCCTGCACAAATCAAAGAAATACAGGTGAAGCTGCCCGTCAGGAAAGGAACTGTCAGGCATCAAGTGAATTTAAAAAATTCGGAAAACGCTGTAAAAAAGCCAGCGGATTGGCTTTTCAGCAAAACGTTAAGGTTGGAAGCGGCTGGCATCGCACCCTTTTTGATAAAAAATCAGCGATGGCGAAAAAGGCATGACGTCGATCGTCAATGTCGTCTCATGGGTAAACGTGGCCAAAGGGCGCAAAGCGGCATTGCGAAAGTTTTTTGTTAGTTGTGCGGCCAGGTTTTGCTGCGTTACGTCGTCGCCCAAAGAGAATGGGTCGATGGACAAGTTTGTCTGGTCGGCCGCGAGCCCCAGGATTTCTGAAGTAAAATGCTGTATTTTTTCCTCGAAGTCCTTGAAGATTTCCTTTGGTTTTTCGCGCTTTATGCGTTCAATGTCGTGCGGATCGGCATAAAGTAAAAATGACCCGCTGACACCCTGGAGTTCATTTTTGCAGGTGCCTCCGTCCATGATTCTGACTAAATTCAAGGTCTTGCCGCCTTTCTTCGTCGTCAATGGAGGGTTGTTGGCTGCGTCATAATTGTCGGGTTGTTTCTCGTCCGGCGGCGGATTTACCACTGCTTCTATTGGAGTGTTTTGCCGTTGGGCGGGTTGAGTCGAGCATGCGCTCAACAGGGATACGGCGACAGCGGTAAAAGCTTTTACCCGAGAATTCATGTTTTTTCTGAGAAAGTAAAATTTAGAGATATTTGAAATTTAGATCAGCAAGATCAATACCGTATTATAATACGAACAGGGTGGCGATGAAGATCCGACAAGAAATTTACATGCAAGAAACCAAAGGAAGCTGTCTTTGAAAGTTCTGGTTACGGGAGTCGCCGGTTTTATCGGCGCAAGTTTATGCGGCAAACTGTTGGGGCGCGGCGATGAAGTCGTTGGTATTGATAATTTAAACGACTACTACGATGTCAATTTAAAGACGGCGCGTCTGGATTTGCTTGCTAGCTATGAAAAATTCAAGTTTATCAAATTGGATATTGCCGACAGAACGGCTGTTGATGCGCTGTTTCAACAAGAGCGTGTGCAACGGGTCGCGCATCTTGCCGCGCAGGCAGGCGTCAGGTATTCGCTGGCCAACCCCCATGCCTATATCGATTCTAATATTCAGGGCTTCATGAATATTCTGGAGGGATGCCGGCATCATGTGATAGAGCATCTGGTTTATGCCTCATCGAGTTCGGTCTATGGCGCCAATACCCGGATGCCGTTTTCGGTGCATGATAATGTCGATCATCCGGTGTCCATGTATGCGGCCAGCAAAAAGGCGAATGAATTGATGGCGCATGCCTACAGCCATCTTTTTCAACTGTCGACCACCGGATTGCGCTTTTTTACCGTTTACGGGCCATGGGGGCGGCCGGATATGTCGCCTATTATTTTTGCGCGCAATATCCTGGAAGGCAAGCCGATCAATGTATTCAACTTCGGCAATCACCGGCGTGATTTTACCTATATCGACGACATTGTCGATGGAGTGATCAGAGTGTTGGATAAGCCGGCCCAGGCTAATATGGAATGGACGGGTGAAAACCCTGATCCCGGCAGCAGTAGGGCGCCTTACAAAGTCTATAATATCGGCAGCAATCAGCCGGTGCATTTACTGACCTTTATCGAAACCCTCGAAAAATGCCTCGGCAAAACCGCGATCAAAAACTTATTGCCGATGCAGCCGGGCGACGTGCCGGATACTTATGCCGATGTCAGCGATCTGGCGCGCGATTTTGGTTATCAGCCGGGTACGAAGCTGGAAGAAGGAATTAGCCGCTTTGTGCGCTGGTATCTGGATTTTTACGGAGACGTCGGGAACTGACAGGAATTTAGGCGTTATCGACCCGCAACTGTTTGCAAGATAAAGCAATCGTTGGAAATTTGGTGTTCGTTTCGCCGGATGCAGGTGCAATGCATGAAGGGGCATCCCCATGGCTTTAAGTTGCGGAGACACTAGCCAAGACGACGGGAGCGGCGTTAAAGCGCTCCCTCTCTTGCCTCTTCAAGAAACACGCGCATCGATAAAACGCTGGAATAGGTCGATTCCGGCGTCAGCCTCACGCTACCGCGCGCAGGGAGTCGTCTTCATAGAGACGTTTTTTCTTCCAGCCAGCAAATTTACTTTCGTCAAATTCCAAATCATTATCGATCGCATACTCATAGCAGCTTCTGAACAAGCGTGCAGTACGAAAGGCGTGCAACTCGTCATCCGCCGTGATTTTCGCGACATTGCCGACCTGGAAGGTTTTGTTTTTCGATTTTCCGTTATGGACCCAAAATACAGTGTAGCAAAGATAGCTCTTGTCCTTGCGGTGATCGTATTTGATCGTTTTTGAAACGCCGGTGACGCCGGTCGTGGTCTTATTTTTCGGCGGTTTTAAAAAGCGAGTTTTGCTGCCTTTCAGCACGACCAGCATCTGGTCGCGCCAGAGAATCGCCGCTTGCAACGACTTGGCTTTATTCCCCCATAATTTATGAGAAAAATAACGACTGCTTTCTTTGCCCCGACGGACAATGCGCACTTGATAACCAAAAACGTCCGGTTCGGTGATATGTTTATTTTTTGCCATGGAAGAGACCCCTCTCAAAAACGACATCAATATATTAATAGCGGTAAAGCTAGGTTGCCTACAAACTGAGCAGCTTACGCTTGATATTTATTGAAAGAGCGCAGCCGCTATATTTGTAATCCTATGATTACAAATTATGCCTAAAGTTCTGGCAATTGCAAGAAAAAAAAGACAAGTGTATGAAATATTTCTTTTGAAAAAAATAAATTCCCGATCAATTTGGTGTAGAATGCAGAAATTCCACGTTCCAGTGGCTAATCTTGAGTTGATAACTCTTTGCTTTTTATAACTATTTGGAGAAAATCGATGAGCGTTTTAGTTGGTAAACAGGCACCGGATTTTACCGTTCCCGCGGTGTTGGGTGACGGTCAAATCGTTGATTCTTTCAATTTTTCCGAAGCCACTCGCGGCAAATACGCAGTGTTGGTGTTCTATCCGTTAGATTTTACCTTCGTTTGCCCCAGCGAATTGATCGCGTTAGACCACCGTATCGATGAATTCAAAAGCCGTAACGTGGAAGTTATTACGGTCTCCATCGATTCGCATTTCACTCACAATGCGTGGCGTAATACGCCGGTCAGCAAAGGTGGCATCGGTCCGGTCCGTTACACGATGGCGGCGGACATCGCGCACAGTATTTGCAAGGATTACGATGTTGAAGCCGATGCGCCTGCCGTGGCTTACCGGGGTTCTTTCCTGATTGATCGCAACGGCGTCGTGCGTCACCAAGTGGTTAACGATCTGCCATTGGGCCGCAACATGGATGAACTGGTGCGCATGGTCGATGCGCTACAATTCCACGAAGAGCATGGCGAAGTTTGTCCGGCCGGTTGGAACAAAGGCGATGTCGGTATGAATGCAAGCCCTGCGGGCGTTGCGGAATACCTGGATAAAAATGCCGGTAAGTTATAAAAATTTTTGAAAGACTGTCACAAAGGCAGGTATTTCGGGCGCATTGCAACATAAGCAATGCGCCCTGATTGGCAAGCTTGCCTGATGTTTATTATTGATCGTGTTGTTGCCCGCTTTCTGTCGCGGTATTCGCGATCAGCTTCTTGCGGATGAAAAAGCACACGATAATGCCCGCAATCGCTGGAATTTGCGTTACCAGAAATAATGACGTCGGACTCTTGGCCAGCATGTCGCCGAGCGGATGCAGTACCGACAATTTGACCAGCCACCAAGTCAGCCAATAGCCGATAAGCCCGATAACAGCCCATTGCAGCGTGGGTTGCTCTTTTTCTTTCGCGGTCAGATAAAACCAGATCAGAATCCCCACTCCGGCAAATTTTGCTAGATATAACATCGTCTCACCCCATTTTTGATTGTTGTTTTATTATGCTGCCGGTTTGTCCGGACAGTAACGATCAGGCGCTAATCATATTCCATATAGGGCCTTCATGACATATTTTATCGCAAGGAGAGAGTGATGAGGAAAACGCTGAAAGTGTTTGTCATCATCTTCGGTTTGTTGATTTTACTGCTCGTTGTTGCGGTTGGGGTCCTGCCGCTCGTGGTCGATCCGAATCAATTCAAGCCTCAGTTGGCGGAAATAATCAAAGACAAAACCGGGCGAGAAGTCGAGTTTGCCGGCGATTTGCAGTTGTCGGTTTTTCCGTGGCTAGGGGTTTCGACTGGGCGCATTCGGATTAAAAATGTTCAGGGTTTCCAGGAAACAGACTTACTCAGTATCGAGCAAGGCGATGTTAAAGTCGAAGTGTTGCCGCTGCTTGGCAAGAGGCTTGAGATCCGCCGCATCGAATTGAAAGGTCTGCGGCTGAATTTGATTCGAAATCAGGACGGCGCAAATAATTGGAGCCAAGCCGGTGCAAAAAGCGGGGAGCCTGTCGAACCGGCAGCGCCTGGACAAGAAACTCCGGATACGCCACTATCTCCGGAAAAGACTTTACTGATTTTCGCGGTCGGCGGCGTAACGCTGGACGATGCGACAATTCATTGGGATGACCGGCAAGTGGGGAAGCGTTTCGATGTCGATAACATCAACCTGAACATCGGCAGATTTAGCCTGGATCAGTTTGCCAATGTCGCATTGAAGTTATCGGTCGTCGAACCGGAGTCCGGTTATCGAGACAATATCGATTTTACTACCCGTGTACTGGTCGCGCAAAATCTCGAGAAGGCAAGTTTTGCCGATACAGCGCTGAAGTGGGCGAGGGAGGGGGGAAAGGTATCGGGTCAATCCGTATCGGCGGTGTTGACCGCGCCGGAAATCGTCTTCGAAAAAAACGCGCAAAAAATTCGAATTGGCCGGTTGCAAATGCAATCCGGCGAACTGTCGATCGTGTCCAGTCTGACTGGGATTGATTTATTCAAAAAGGCCGATGTCGAAGGTAGTATCGAGATTGCGGAATTCAATCCCGGCAAGTTGTTAAAGCATTTCGAGATAACGCTGCCTAGGTTTCAGGCCTCGGATGCGTTTAGTAGGCTACAGGCCGGCTTTAATCTGCATGCGGCGCAAAACACGCTGTCTATCAGTGCATTGCGCTGCAAATTGGACGATACCTTGTTACAAGGCGATGCGCACATCGAGGGGCTGGAGGCGCCGTCGATTCGGTTCAATTTGACTCTTGATGCTGTCGATGCCGGTCGCTACTTGTCGCCGGAATCGAAAAATGAAACCAAGCTGGTCAGTCCGTCGGCGGCCATTGCCGTCGCTCTCTCGAAGTTGCCGGTTGAGCGACTGAGAAAGTTGAATGTGCAAGGTGAAGTCGGTTTGCAGCATCTTAAAATGAACGGCGTTACCGCAGACGATCTGCGCTTGAAATTGAACGCCGGAGAGGGTGTCGTGCAAACCCGGCAAGACATCAGTCGGCTTTATCGGGGCGGTTATTCGGGCAGTGTGAACTTCAATGCAACAGGCAGGGAAGCGGTGATGGCGTTAACGGAAAAAGTCGAGAACGTCGATATTGAAGCTTTTCTTAAGGTAATAGGGAGTAAAATCAATCTCAGCGGCGCGTTGACCGGGTCAACGGCGTTGCAAGGGCGGGGGGATGATCCGAAACAAATCAGACAGGGACTGAAGGGAAAGCTGGACTTCGTGCTCAAGGAAGGTGAGATCAGGGATTTGAAGTTTCAAAAAATCATCGATCAGGCTATCGGTGTGCTCAATCATACCCCCTTGCCGCCGGAGCAAAAGGGCCTCGAATTTTCCGAAATTTCAGGTACCGCGACATTAGCCGATAGTGTGATCCGGAGCCAGGATTTGGAAGTTAAATCCTCCCGCTTTCGGATTGTCGGCAGCGGCATGACGAATATCGAAACCGGCCTGGTAAATTATCGCTTTGTCGCCAATCTGGTCAAAGCGCCCGCAACGGATACAGAACCGGAAAAATTGCATGGTACGCCGATTGTTGTCGACATGGCCGGAACGCTGGACGACCCCGACTATCGACTGGATATGGCGGCCTTGCTGACCGAAAAGAACAAGGCCAAAATCGAGAGGTTTCTCGATAAGAACAAAGGTAAAATAGACAACTTGAAAGATAAATTGGATAAAAAACTGGGGCCTGGCGTCGGCGATTTGCTGAAGCAATTGTTCTAATCAATGCCTGATATTACGATCGCACGATGAACAGTTTAGCGTTTGACGAGCGCATCCTTGCATGGTTTGATCAGCATGGACGCAAGGATTTGCCCTGGCAGCAGGATAAATCGCCTTATCGGGTCTGGATATCCGAGACAATGCTGCAGCAGACGCAAGTTGCAACGGTCATCCCTTACTTCGATGCGTTCATGGCAAGATTTCCGACCGTCGAGTCCTTGGCGCAAGCACCCCTTGATGAGGTGCTACAGTACTGGTCGGGATTGGGCTATTATGCGCGGGCGCGCAACTTGCATAAAACTGCGTTGAGCATACAAAGTCTGGGACGGTTTCCCGATACGCCGGAAGAGCTTCAGCAATTGCCCGGTATCGGATTATCGACCGCCGGTGCGATCATGTGCATCGCCTATGACCGGAGTCATCCGATTCTAGACGGCAATGTCAGGCGGGTGTTGGCGCGTTATCGGGCCATCTCGGGCTGGCCCGGCGAGGCGAAAGTAAACAAACAACTATGGGAACTCAGCCGCGCACTGACGCCCGAGCACCGGGCGGCGGATTATACGCAGGCGATCATGGATTTGGGCGCGACGGTTTGTACGCGCGGGCGGCCTGCGTGTGATGCGTGTCCTCTGAATGCCGACTGCCTGGCGTTTGCGTCAGGATGTGTTGCCGCTTTTCCTACGCCGAAACCGTCCAAAACTTTGCCGACCAAAGAGCGGGCTTTTCTGTTGCTAGCCAATACCCGGCAACAAGTTTTTCTTGAAAAACGGCCACCTGCCGGAATTTGGGGCGGTCTGTGGTGTCTACCTGAATTTGAAAGTCTGGAGCAGGCATTGGCTTGGTGCCAGGACCACAATATCACGATTATAGATCGGAATGTGATGGACAAGCGGCGTCATACCTTTTCGCATTTTCATCTCGATTACACGCCACTGGTGATTTTGACCGACAGTAGGATCAGTGGCGTCAGCGAAGCGGGCTCGGCGGAGTGGTATCGAATCGAATCTATTGGCCGCTTAGGCTTGGCGGCGCCGATCAAACGGTTACTGAAACAATATCAAAACCAAGAGGGCAAACATGACAAGACAGGTTAAATGCGCAAAGTTGGGTGTGGAATCGGAAGGCTTCGATGCGCCGCCTTTTCCCGGACCGAAAGGGCAGGAAATCTATGAAAAAATATCGAAAATGGCCTGGCAGCAATGGATTGCCAAGCAGACGATGTTGATCAATGAATACCGTTTGGCCAGCTTTGATCCGAAAGCCAAGGCTTTTCTGGCGCAAGAAAGAGACAAGTTTTTGTTTGAAGGTAATGACGCGATGCCGGAAGGTTATGTGCCGCCGCAACAGTAAACAGGCGGGTGGAGCATATCAACGAGGGCTGCGCGGCTTTTAAAAATGAAATAGAGAAATTGCATGAGACTATTACTGGTTGAAGATGATGAAATCCTGGGGGAAGGGTTAATGACCGGCCTGAAAATGGAAGGCTATGCGGTCGATTGGTTTACCACCGGGAAACTTGCCGAAGAAGCGCTGAAAAATAACCTGTATGAACTGATCGTGCTGGATTTGGGCTTGCCGGACATGGACGGCATGGATCTCTTGCAAGAGTTGCGCGCCCGCAAGGATGAAACGCCGGTGATGGTCTTGACGGCCCGCGACACCATTTCCGATCGAGTGACTGGCCTCGATAGCGGCGCGGACGATTTTGTAATCAAGCCGTTCGATCTTACCGAGGTTTGCGCTCGCTTGCGCGCTTTGTCCAGACGGAATGAAGGCCGGGGTACACCGAATATCGTGCATAAAGGCCTGGTCCTCGACCCGGCCTCGCATATCGTGACGTACAATGACGAAAAAGTCGATCTATCGCAAAAAGAATTCGAAATACTGAGTTTTCTGATGAGCAACATCGGCCGGGTCGTATCGCGCGCGCGTCTGGAAGAGAGTCTATACTCATGGGATTCCGATATCGAAAGTAATACGGTCGAAGTGCACATTCATTATCTCAGGAAAAAACTCGATCCTGCTCTGATTCGGACGGTCAGAGGGGTTGGCTACATCATTGATGCTGAAGAAGGTTGATGAATTACTCTTTACGGCAATTACTGCTGGTTTCGCTGTTGTCGGCGACGATGGTGGTTTGGGGGGTCACCGCCTTTTCCAGCTATAAGGCGACCCGTGACGAAGTCGCCGAATTATTCGATGCGGAACTGGCGCAATCGGGTAAAGTCCTGCTGGCTTTTGTCGACAGCTTGCTGTTGGACGGTTCTTTGCCTGATTATTGGCGGCAAGGACGTTTGGCTCAGGGCAATAGCGATCCGAAGTTTACCGAAACCTATCAACGAAAACTGGCTTATCAGTTATGGTCGGAAGAAAAAGGATTGCTTTTGCATTCCGGGAAGAAGCAGGGGTTGTTGGCAGATGATTTGAAAGACGCCGGGCAGGGAGGGCTGGTTTTGCATGGGTTTGACGGTTCCCTGAAAGACCATGCGCTCAGCCTGAAGTATGAGCGCAAAGTCGCCTTTCAGCTTTGGTCTAAGAATAAAGGCTTGCTGTTGCGTTCCGAAAGCGCGCCTCAGGTCCCATTTACCTTTGCCAAACAGGGGTTCAGCGAAGTCCAAAGCGAAGGCAGCTTGTGGCATGTGTTCAGTGTATCGAGCACCACGGGCGATTATGTGATTCATGTCGGCCAGCAAGAAGCGATCCGCAAGCAATTGACCGATGAAATTTCCGAGCAACTGGTCATGCAGTTTCTGGTGGGGATGCCTGTTTTGGCTCTCGTGATATGGCTGATCATCGGCAATGTCTTGATGCCGATTAGCCAATTGCAAAAAGCGCTGACGCGCCGGGAAGTCAGCTACCTCAAACCGCTATCGGTAGAAAATCTCCCGAATGAGATTGTGCCGATGGTCAACGCGCTGAATAGTTTGTTCGGTCAGCTTGAAGAAGCGTTTGAGCACGAACGCCGTTTTACCGCGGATGCCTCGCACGAACTCAGAACGCCGTTGGCGGGGTTGTTGACGCAGGTGCAGGTGGCGCTTAAAACGCAGGACGAGCAAATTCAACGCCAGGCATTGAAACGGATAGAGCAGGCTGTCAATAAAATGAGCTACATGGTGAAGCAATTGCTGACGTTTTCGCGGATAGACTCCGGGCCTGAGTATCTCGAAAAAACCACGGTCAAATTATCGGCGGAAGTCATCCAGGTGATCACGGATCTGGAGCATGAAGCGTACAGAAAATCGATAGAAGTCGAATTTATTGACGAATCATCGGCGGAAATCGTTGCCAATCCGCAATTGCTGAACATATTGATCCGCAATATTATCGATAACGCGATCAAATATACGCCCGAATACGGCAGCATCAAGATCTATCTGACCGATAAAGAAAAAAATGTAGAATTGCGCGTTGAGGACTCAGGTCCGGGGATTGCGCCCGAAGCCTACGAAAAATCTCTCAAACGCTTCCACCGTTTAGCGGAGACTGCCAGCGTCGCGCAGGGGACCGGACTCGGCTTTTCGATTGTGCAAAGAATCGTCGCGATCCACGGCGCCGAGTTCAGTCTTGGCGTTTCGGAACTGGACGGCTTGAAGGTAACGGTGTTGTTTCCTCTTCCCAGAAGAAAAGTCGACAAAACGCAGCCGCAAAAAATGGGTGTGTCCGCGCCGGTCAAGCGCGTCTCCTAGCGAGGGCTGTTTACGGTTCCATGATGACCGAATTGGCTAGTGTGCCGATGCCCTCGATTTCGATCCTGACCGTTTGCCCCGGTTTCAAGTAGCCGCGCGGTTGCATCTTGACGCCGACCCCGGCCGGCGTACCGGTGCTGATGACGTCGCCCGCCTCCAATGTCATTGCTGCGGACAAATAGGCGACCATTTCATAGCAATTGAACAGCATTTGGGAGGTATTCGCATGCTGGCGCAGTTCATCATCGACCCAGGTAAGGAGATTCAAATTGTGCGGATCGCCAATCTCGTCCGACGTGACGATCCAGGGCCCCAAAGGTCCTGTCGTGTCGAATGACTTTCCGATCATCATGGTCGGCGAGCGCGCCTGCCAGTCGCGTACCGACACGTCGTTCGCAATTGTATAGCCGGCAATCACTTCATGCGCTTTTTCGACCGGTACGTGGCGGCAGCGCCGGCCGATTATGAAGGCCAACTCTCCTTCATAATCGAGCTTATCCGATACCTTGGGGCGGTGAATCGCAGCGCCGGTCCCGATCACGCAGGTGCTTTGTTTGGTGAAAAAGCTCGGGTATTCGGGCCTGTCTTTGCCGGTTTCCGCAATATGATCCGCATAGTTAAGGCTGATCGCTAGATACTTGCCGGGCCGAGGCACCGGCGCTTCGAGGCTGACTTCCGTGAATGGAATGCGGTGCTTGCCGCTGTCGATTTGCGCCTGCATTGCTGTGAGCGCTTTTGTGCCCGTGTCGAGAAAATCGATCATCCGCGCCGGAATGTCGGCATTGCCCAGGCTATCGACAACAAAGTCTTCGACGACCGCGCCGACGCGGGTTGCTTGGTGGTGCGTGAAGGTGACCAGTTTCATCGTGGAGTTTTTCCGGTAAGATTGCAAACGGCTATTGTATATCGAAGCCTGTCGGCAAAAAAAAAGATATAATGCCCTGTTTAAACCAAGTTTAAACGCGAGGAGACGATAATGAACGAAAATTGGATTGCGCCTTCCATCCTGTCGGCCAATTTCGCCAAATTGGGCGAGGAAGTCGATAACGTATTGGCTGCCGGCGCCGACATTGTGCATTTTGACGTGATGGACAATCATTTTGTCCCGAACCTGACTATCGGCCCTCTGGTTTGCGAGGCGCTCAGAAAACACGGCGTGACCGCCCCGATCGACGTGCATTTGATGATCGAGCCGGTGGACCGCATCGTGCCGGACTTCGCGAAGGCTGGTGCCAGCATCATTACCTTCCACCCGGAAGCGTCCGTGCATATCGACCGCACCCTGCAACTGATCAAGGACAACGGCTGCAAGGCCGGCTTGGTGTTCAATCCTGGCACGCCGCTGCATTATCTGGATTATGTGATGGACAAGCTGGACATCATTCTGTTGATGTCGGTCAATCCGGGCTTTGGCGGGCAATCGTTCATTCCGTCCGCGTTGACCAAGCTGCGTGAAGTGCGCAAGAAAATCGACGACAGCGGTTTGAACATCCGTCTCGAAATCGACGGCGGCGTCAACGGCGCCAATATCCGTGCAATCAAGGAAGCCGGCGCCGATACGTTCGTCGCGGGTTCTGCGATTTTCGGCAAGCCCGATTACAAGAAGATCATCGACGAGATGCGCGCCGAACTTGCGAAAGCCGGCAAATAAAACATTGCCATAGGATGGGCTGACGTCAGGAAGCCCATCGTTCGCAATTAAAAGCGATGCCGGAGTAATTGCCGAATAACATAATCCCATTTTTGCCATTTCTGCGCGCATTTGGTTTGATCAGGCGCAGGGCGCAGTTTGAAGAAACAGAATGACCCCGGAACAATTCAATCAATATGCCCGCCAGGGCTATAACCGCATCCCGGTCAGCCGGGAAGTGCTGGCCGATCTGGACACGCCGCTTAGCGCCTATCTGAAGTTGGCCGACGGCGCCTATTCCTACCTCTTCGAATCGGTGCTCGGCGGCGAGCAATGGGGACGTTATTCGATCATCGGACTGCCCTGCAAAACGATCGTCAAGGTGATCGGCAACCGGATCAATCTGGAAAAAAACGGCGAGATCGTCGAAACGGCCGTACTCGACAATCCGCTGCTCTGGATCGAACAGTTCAAGGCGCGCTATAAAGTGCCCGACATCGACGATCTGCCGCGTTTCAACGGCGGTTTGGTCGGCTATTTCGGCTATGAGACGATTTCTTATATCGAACCGCGTCTCAGCAGCGCCGGCAAGCCCGATCCACTCGGCAATCCGGATATCGTGTTGATGGTGTCCGAGGAAATGCTGGTGTTCGATAATCTGTCAGGCAAGCTGCTGCTGTTAACACATGCCGATCCTAGCGAAGACCGGGCTTATGAGCGAGCGCAGCAGCGCTTGCACGAATGGTCGGTCAAACTGCGTGAAGTGCAGGCCAAGCCTGCCCGTCACTCGGCGCCCAAAAAGGTCAACGAATCCGATTTCGTCTCCGGTTTTACCCAGCAAGGCTTCGAAGATGCGGTGCGCAAGGCCAAGGAATACATCACCGACGGCGACATCATGCAGGTGGTCTTGTCGCAGCGGTTATCGATTCCTTATACCGCCGCGCCGTTGAATTTGTACCGCGCGTTGCGCTGCCTGAATCCGTCGCCGTATATGTTCTTCCTGAATCTCGGCGATTTCCATATCGTCGGCTCGTCGCCGGAAATTCTGGTCCGGCTCGAAGACAATATCGTGACCGTACGTCCGATCGCCGGTACCCGCCGCCGCGGCGCAACGCAGGAGCAGGACCTTGCGCTCGAAAAGGAACTTTTGGCCGATCCGAAGGAAATCGCCGAGCATCTGATGCTGATCGATCTCGGCCGCAACGATACCGGCCGAGTCGCCGAAATCGGCAGCGTGCAGTTGACCGAAAAGATGATCGTCGAACGCTACTCGCATGTGATGCACATCGTCTCGAATGTGAACGGACGCCTCAAAGCGGGAAAAAACGCCTTCGACGTGCTCGCCGCGACCTTTCCGGCCGGCACCGTCAGCGGCGCGCCGAAAATCCGCGCGATGGAAATCATCGACGAGCTGGAGCCTGTCAAACGCGGCATCTACGCGGGCGCGGTCGGTTACATCGCCTGGTCCGGCAATCTCGATACCGCGATCGCGATCCGCACGGCCGTGATCAAGGACAGCGTGCTGCACATCCAGGCCGGCGCCGGCATCGTCTATGATTCGATACCGCGCAACGAATGGGACGAAACGATGAACAAAGGCCGGGCGATCTTCCGCGCGGTCAGCATGGCCGAAGCAGGACTCGAAGGAGAAGGAGCATGAGCGCAATCAAAGTGGTGATGATCGACAATTACGATTCGTTCACCTACAACCTGGTGCAATATTTCGGCGAACTCGGCGCGGACGTGACGGTCGTGCGCAACGACCAAGTCACGGTCGAAGACATCGAGCGCCTGGCGCCCGACAAGATCGTAATTTCGCCGGGCCCTTGCACGCCCAGAGAAGCCGGCGTCTCGGTCGAAGCGATCATGACATTAGCCGGCCGCTATCCGATCCTCGGCGTCTGCCTCGGCCACCAAAGTATCGGCTATGCCTTCGGCGGAAACATCATCCATGCCAAGCACATCATGCACGGCAAGACCTCCGAGGTTTACCACGACAACGTCGGCGTGTTCAAGGGGCTGAAAAACCCGTTCACCGCGACCCGTTATCATTCGCTGGTGATTGAACAGAAGACCCTGCCCGATTGCCTCGAAGTGACCGCCTGGACCCAGGACGAGGAAGGCAACATCGACGAGATCATGGGCGTCCGTCATAAGACGCTCGATATCGAAGGCGTGCAGTTCCATCCCGAGTCGATCTTGACCGAGCATGGGCATGATCTGCTGCGGAATTTTTTGGAGAGATAACAAGGTAGGGTACGCATTGCGTACCTTTTCTAATATCTTGATATAGGATAACTCTGAAAATGGTATGCGGTGCATACCCTACAAAGCTCTACAACAGAACCCTCTGATGCAAATCCAACACGCCCTGCAAAAACTGCTCGATAAACACGATCTGACCCGCGAGCAGATGCGCGCGGTGATGCGCCAGATCATGAGCGGCGGCGCGACCGACGCGCAGATCGGCGGTTTTTTGATCGCGCTACGCTGCAAGGGCGAAACGATAGACGAAATCGCCGCGGCGGCCGAAGTGATGCGCGAACTGGCAAGCAAGGTGCCGGTGACGGGCGAGTATGTGATAGACACCTGCGGCACCGGCGGCGACGGCGCGAACACGTTCAATATTTCGACGACCTGCGCCTTTGTGGTCGCTGCGGCCGGCGCCAAGGTCGCCAAGCACGGCAACCGTTCGGTGTCGAGCCGTTCCGGCAGCGCCGACGTGCTCGAAGTGGCCGGCGTGAATCTCGAGTTGAGCCCGGATCAAGTCGCTCGCTGCGTCGAAGGGATCGGCGTCGGCTTTTTGTTTGCGCAAAAGCTGCACGGCGCTATGCAATATACTCGTTCCGCGCGCCGAGACATGGGGGTCAGGACGCTGTTCAATCTGCTCGGCCCCTTGTCCAATCCGGCCGGCGCGCCGAACCAGTTGATCGGCGTGTTTGCGAAGGAATGGGTCGAGCCATTAGCCCAGGTGCTGAAAAAACTCGGCAGCCGGCATGTGTTGGTGGTCAGCGCGGACGACGGCCTCGATGAAATCAGCATCGCTGCGCCATCGCACATCGCCGAGCTGAAATCGGGCGTCGTTACGACCTACACGGTGACGCCAGAACAGTTCGGCATGAAACGCGCAAGTCTTGCGGAACTGGCGATCGCCGACGCCGAGACAAGCTTTGCGATGATGAAGTCCGTGCTCGATAATCAGCCCGGCTCTGCGCGCGACATCGTCGTACTGAATGCCGGTGCGGCGATCTATGCGGCGAATCTTGTCGACTCGTTCGACGCCGGCGTTAAAATGGCGGATGGGCTGATTGCCAGCGGCGCGGCGCGCGCCAAACTGGATGCTCTGATTGCTTATTCAAACTCTTCAAAAATCAATTAAACCATGACCCATACGCCCGACATCCTGAAGAAAATCCTCGATAAAAAAGCCGAAGAAGTGGCCCACCGCAGCGTGCGCACCCCGATCAGCGATCTCGAAAGTTTTGCCGAGAGCGTTGAGAAGCCGCGCGGCTTTTATCGGGCCCTGCAAGGGCGTGTTGCGCTCAAAAAACCGGCGATCATCGCCGAAATCAAAAAGGCCTCGCCGAGCAAAGGTGTGATCCGGGAAGATTTCCAGCCGGTCACTATCGGCCAGGATTATGCGATTAACGGTGCGACCTGCCTTTCGGTATTGACCGACAAGGAGTTTTTCCAGGGCTCCGAAGTCTATCTGCAAATGGTCCGTGAGCGCTGCCCGCTGCCGGTGCTGCGCAAGGATTTCATGATCGATCCGTATCAGGTCTATGAAGCGCGAGCCCTGGGGGCGGACTGCATTTTGCTGATCGCCGCCGCGCTCGAAGACGGCCAAATGCGCGAACTGGCCGAGCTTGCTGCCAAGCTGGGCATGGACGTGCTGGTCGAAGTCCACAATGAAGAAGAATTGTACAGGGCATTGAAACTCGACACCAAGCTGATCGGCATCAACAATCGCAACCTCCGCACCTTCGAGACTTCGTTGCAAACGACCCTGGATTTGCAGGCGCAAATTCCGGAAGACCGCCTGATCATCACCGAAAGTGGCATCCATACACCGGACGATGTGAAGCTGATGCTCGATAACGGCATTTATGCATTTTTGGTCGGCGAAGCGTTCATGCGCGCGGACAGCCCGGGTCAAAAAATGCGCGAGTTGTTCGGGTTGTGAGGATTTAACGATCTTGCGTTCCGCAGCCTACCCGATCGGCGTATTCGATTCCGGCGTCGGCGGCCTGTCGGTGCTGCGCGAAATACGGCGCGAGCTGCCCGCCGAAAATCTAATCTATGTCGCGGATTCCGCGCATGCGCCATACGGCGACAAAGCACGGGAGTTCATCGAGGCACGGTCCTTCGCAATCACGCGATTTTTACTCCATTGCGGCGCGAAGGCGATCGTAGTTGCCTGCAACACCGCGACCGGCGCGGCGGTAACGTCATTAAGAAGCCATTTTACCCTTCCTATCGTCGCGATGGAGCCGGCGATCAAACCGGCCGCCGCGCAAACCACAACCGGCGTGATCGGTGTGCTTGCGACCCGCCGGACGCTGGCAGGTCAAAATTTTGTCAAATTGTTCGCTCGCTACGGTTCCGACGTCGAGATTCTCGCACAAGCCTGTCCGGGTTTGGTCGAGCAGGTCGAAGCTGGAGATCTGGCGGGTGAAAAGACCCGAGATCTGCTGGAAAATTATGTGATTCCGTTAGTGGCGCGCGGGGCCGATACGCTAGTGCTCGGCTGCACGCATTATCCTTTTTTACGCCCGTTGATTCAGGAAATTGCCGGGCCGAATGTTGTGGTGATAGACTCGTCGGATGCGGTTGCGCGCCAACTTCGTCACCGTCTCGTTGCGCACGGGTTGTTAGCTGATACGGGTGAGTGTGGGGTCGAGCAATTTTGGACCAGCGCCGATCCAACTAAAACTGCGGCTATTATCGCGGAACTCTGGAAGCCGGATATAAAAGTTGCCAAGCTGTTGGAGCCTGACAGCCAAAGCGCAGGTTGAACTTTTATAACGCCCCTGATTTCTGCAATAGACCGTGGATTTGCGTCGCGATTCTTTCGTAACCCTGATCGTTAGGATGGATCATATCGGATTTAAGGCTGGTATCGCCGAGCACTTCGGGCAGTGTTTCAACATCGATCGGTACTTTCATCGCTTCCGCGGTGGCCTGATAAAAATCGGCGCTGGACATCCATAAAATAGCCGGTTTAGGTACGCCTAGCATGACGACGCCTATCTGGCGGTTTTTTGCTAAGGTGATCATCTGCTTCAAATTTCCGGCGGTTTGTTCGGGCGGAATTCTTTTGAGCATGTCGTTGCCGCCGTGGATCAGAATCAACAGATGGGGTTGATGCTGGTCGAGTAGGGCGGGCAGGCGTTTGGCGCCGTCGCCGCTGATTTCGCCGGGAAGCCCGGCATTGACGACTTGCAGCGTGGTCAGTTTCGCGAGTATGCTCGGGTAATCGTGCTGCGGAGAGGCGCCGGTGCCGTAGGTCAGGCTGTCGCCGAAGGCCAGAATGACCGCGTCGCTGGGCAGTTTGCTCAAGGTGTCCGAGGATTTGTTACAGGCGGTCAACAGCAAAAGCAGGGCAATCGGAATGATTTTCATAAGGGGCGGTTTTGATGCAAAAAAATGTACTGATCACCGGCGCGGCTAAGCGCATCGGCGCGGCTTGCGCGCGGCGACTGCACCGGGAGGGTTGTTATATCATCGTGCATTATAAGGTCTCGGAACGGGAAGCGCTTGAACTGTGCGAGGAATTGAACCGGTTGCGCCCGGATTCGGCTAGCGTGCTTCAGGCCGATTTGTTAAATACGGGCCATCTCGAAGAAGTGGCCGATGCCGCACAAAAAATCCGCGGCGGGATCGATGTGCTGATCAATAATGCCTCGGCATTTTATCCGACAACTTTTGGCGAGGTCACCGAAGCCCAATGGGACGAACTGCTCGGAAGCAATTTGAAAGCACCGTTTTTTCTCGCACAGGCCTTGCTGGACACGCTGAAGGTCAGGAAGGGCTGTATCGTGAATATCGTCGACATCCATGCCGAACGCGGCTTGCCCGGGTTTTCGGCATACAGCATCGCTAAGGCCGGTCTTGCTGCGATGACCCGGGTGTTGGCAAAGGAGATGGGGCCCGCGGTCAGGGTCAACGGCGTGGCGCCCGGTGCGATCATTTGGCCTGAGCGCGATTTGTCAGAGCAGGACAAACAGGAGATTTTGCAGCGTGTGGCATTGAAGCGAAGCGGGGAGCCGGACGATATTGCGAAAGCGGTTTTATTTCTGATCCGCGATGCCGATTACATGACCGGCCAGATAGTGACAGTTGATGGCGGTCGCACGTTATTCTATTGACGACCACCCCGGTTTGATGCGTTTTTGCTGGAGATCATCCTTGTCGAACCGCTCCCACAACTCGCGATAGCTGATCCCGCTGACCGGATGTTTCTGGTCCCCCGCTATTTCGGCAAGCGGCTCCAGCACAAAGGCGTATTTTTCGATTTCATCGCGCGGGATTTGCAGTCGGCCGTCGCTGATCACCTCGTCTCCGTACAAGATCAAATCCAAATCGAGCGTTCGTGACGAAAATTTTTTGCATTCCCGGGTGCGGCCGTGATCGAGTTCGATTTGTCTCAGTTGTTTTGCAATCGTTTTGACATCGAGATCGGAGTCGAAGCCGACGATCAGATTATGAAAGGTATCGCCGGTAAATCCGACCGCTTCGGTTTCATAAGTGCTCGAAACCACCAGGCCACCAAAAAAAATGGCGAGCGCACGCAATGCACTCAGGATGTTTTTCTCCTTGTCGATATTGCTGCCGATGCTGATATAGCCTCTGCTCACCGCTTGCGTTCCCCTCTTTCGATCATGATGCCGACATCGCTGGCGCCGCTGATTGCACCTTTTTTGTTCAACGTCAATTTGACCCACGGCACATTGAATTCGTTCTGAATAATTTTAACGATTTCCGCCGCGAGTTTTTCGACCAGAAAGAATTGACTGTCCTCGACGAAGCCGATGATCCGTTTGGAAACCTTTTTGTAATCGAGAGCATATTGAATGTCGTCGGTTTCGGCGGCTTTCTCGATGTCGAAACCCATTTCGATATCGAGCACCACGCTTTGTTTGGTTTCTCGTTCCCAGTCATAAATGCCGATGATCGTTTTGATCTCAAGCCCGCCTAAAAAAATGATGTCCATGGTAATTTTCCGGTTATGATGTGCGATTTTTAAAAGCACTAAGTATCGGGGAATTGCCTCCGGCTTACAAGTTTTGATTGATGAAAGGTATCCGATGATAGAGTGGTTATTTGTTCCGGCAGCCTATTTGATAGGCTCGGTTTCCAGTGCGATTATTATCTGCCGGCTGATGGGTTTGCCCGATCCTCGCGAGCAGGGTTCCGGCAATCCCGGCGCCACCAATGTGATGCGCATCGGCGGCAAAAAAGCGGCGGGTATCACCTTGCTGGGCGATATGTTGAAGGGACTGATTCCGGTTTATGGCGCGAATCTGCTCGGCATGCCGATCGAATTGCTGGCCGCGACCGGCCTTGCGGCGTTCATCGGCCATCTTTACCCGGTGTTTTTCGGTTTCAAAGGCGGTAAGGGGGTGGCGACGACAATCGGCGTCTTGCTCGGTTTTTCCTGGCTTCTGGGCTTGGCTTTCGTCGCGACCTGGATGTTGATTTACAAGGTCGGCAAGATTTCTTCGTTGTCCGCGCTGATCGCTGCGGCACTGACACCGATTTATGCCTGGTTCATCGTCGGCAAGCCGACATTGGTGATGGCTGCGGCGTTGATGACGGTGATATTGCTGTGGCGGCATAAAAGCAATATCCAGAGATTGCTATCGGGGGCCGAAGAGGCGATCAAGCCTTGAGTTTTACGCGGTGCGCTTCAGTGTTTTAGCAGTCGAAACCAAACCTGCGCATCGAAAGGAATGCGGCCGTCGAGACGTTTTCGTTTGGGTTTGGGCAGGTCGCGAAAGCCGCCGACGAGCACCTTTTCGACCGATACGCCCACAATTCGGTAGCTGTGTCGAGCCAGTTCTGTCTGGATCGGTTTTAGCACATTCTGATTATAAAGCGCGCGGGCAGCATAGGTGTTGATGTCCATTTTGATCGGCCTGCCTTTTTTCTTATTCCAGCGCTTGTCCCGGTAGGCGGTGTCGGCCAGAAAATGCGACAGCCATGGGTAGTCGATCAGCCTGCCGATAAATAAGGACGTATATTCGCCTCGCAGCGTGGGCGGCTCGGTTTTGGCGAATGCCGAGGCAAGGATCGACAGAACGGCTTCCAGGTCAACATTGCAGGGTTGATAACGCGGATGAAGCGCGCGCAAACGCAAGGTATGCCATTCCTCGTCCGCTTCGATACTGAGAGTGTACTCGCCGGCTGGTGCGGAAACGATAATCGCATCCTGGCCCCAGCCGTAGGGCGGCACCCACAGCAGAAGCGAAATCAATATCTTGCACAAGGTCGGCAGCTTTATTTTACCCATCCCCTGAACAGATGACTCATTAGGTTTATTATGCTTCCCTCAAGGACAATTCCTAATTTGGTCATTGTATGTCGATTTCCGGCTCAACGAAAGTGCTCGCAGTAAAGAAGGGAAGGGGAGCGGATTGAAACAGCAGTAATGAATTTTCAATCATGCCGCCCGGGCAAAGTGCAGTATAATCGCCGGTTTTTTTACAGCATTTCTTTGAACTTATAACCATTTCACAAGGCATCTATGAAGAATTACAAAATCGCCGTACTCGCCGGTGACGGTATCGGCCCCGAAATCACCCAGGAAGCCCTCAAGGTTCTTAAAGTTGTCGAAGAGCGCAACGACGTATCCTTCGAACTGATGCCGGCGTTGTTCGGCGCCTGTGCTTATTTCGCGACTGGCGATGCCTTCCCGCAAGCGACGATCGATGTTTGCGACCAGGCCGATGCGATTTTGAAAGGTCCGATTGGGCTCAGTCATGAAGAATCGAAAAAGATTCCTGTCGATAAGCAACCTGAACGTGGCGCGTTGCTGCCGCTGCGCCGCCGCTACAATACCTACGCCAATTTCCGGCCGGTTTCTCTGCCGAAGGCGCTGGCGCATTTTTCGCCGCTGAAGCCCGAAATCATCGGCGAAGGTATCGATCTGATCATGGTGCGCGAACTGGTCGGTGGCCTTTATTTCGGCGAGAAGGAAATGGGTATCAACGCCCAGGGCCTGCGTTATGTGCGCGAAACGCTCGAATATGACGAACTGCAAATCCGCCGAATCATGCACCAGGCGTTCAAGCTGGCGATGAAGCGCCGCAAGTTGCTTCACAATATCCACAAGAGTAACGTGCTGAAATCGAGCGTACTTTGGAACGAAGTAATGGAGGAGGTCGCGAAGGAATACCCGGAAGTGCAGGTGGTTAATTATCTGGTCGATGCGGCAGCGACGGCGCTGTGCCTGAAGCCGACCCAGTTCGACGTGATGGTGATGGAAAACATGTTCGGCGACATCCTGAGCGACCAGGGTGGCGGCATCCTCGGTTCTCTGGGGCTGATGCCTTCGGCCTGTCTCGGCGACGACAAGGCCTATTATGAGCCTTCGCACGGCTCCGCGCCGGACATCGCCGGCAAGAATATCGCCAACCCCTATTCGATGATCGGTTCGGTCGCGATGATGCTCGAAAACAGTTTCGGCATGGCCGAAGAAGCGAAGAATGTTTGGGCCGCGATGCAGGGCGTGTTCGCGGACGGCTATTCGACCGCCGATTTGTCCAAGCCGGGCAGCGGCGTCAAGATGATCAGCACGGTCGAATTCGGCGACAAGGTTGTCGAAAAACTGCGCGCGATGCCGAAAGTTTAAGGGTATGTTTGTCCGGTTGAACTTGCGCGGGACGGGGTTTGTAACTCCGTCCCGATCATTTTGGCAATGTCATGATTTTGAAACCTATGTGAAACCTTGTGGGCGGGGCAACATGCCTCGTCCGGCTATGGAGTCTAGGGGCGTCTCTGTTCGGTCGAATGGTCAATGAGTTCGATCTTTGAATTCGCCGAAGCCTGTCTTTACCGGAACGACATCGACGAAAAACTGACGCTGACACACCGGGCGATGCAACTTCTGCGGGAAGACCGGTTACAGTTGGCGGCGTCCGCGCCGGCATTGCCGATCGACGATGTCAGCTTTCCGGCGCGGCCCCTGCTGTTGCCGCCGCGCGCGATGCCAAACCGGAAACTGACGACGCCGGAAGGCGTCGCGGCGTTTTTTCATGCTATCGGCCATGTCGAGTTTGTCGCGATCTATCTGGCCTGGGACCTGCTTTACCGGTTTCGCGACCTGCCGGAGCAGTTTTACCGAGACTGGCTGCGTGTGGCCGACGAGGAAGCGCAGCATTTCGCCTTGATCCGCGAGCATCTGCGGGCGATGAGCGTCGATTACGGCGATCTGCCCGCTCATGGCGGCTTGTGGGAACATGCGACCGATACGGCCGGACATCTGTTGGCTCGGCTGGCTTTAGTGCCGCGCTGCATGGAGGCGCGCGGACTCGACGTCACGCCGGCGCTGATCGAAAAATTCAGGCGGGCGGGCGACTCACAGAGTGTGGCGATCCTGACCCGGATTTTGACCGATGAAGTCGGCCATGTGGAACTCGGGTCTTACTGGTTCAAGTTTGTTTGCCGGGAGCAGGGACTGGAGCCGGAAGACGAATACCGGCGCCTGCTCGATCAGTTTTACAAAGGCGGCAGGCCGAAAGGTCCTTTCAACCGCGAGCTGCGTATTCAGGCCGGGTTTTCGGCCGCCGAGTTGGACTGGCTCGAACGCTAATGCCTTCGGGTCTTTAAAACCGTGAGCTGGTTAGCCTCACATCGGCATCGCTCCACACTTCGGCAAATTGTTTTTTTATCTTTTCCGCATCCTGCATTCTGCCTTGTTCGAAAAGACTCAGCACCAGTCCGAACAACGACCAGCCGTTTTGCGGATGATAGCGCAAATCCTGCCGGTAGGCCTGTTCGGCTTTTCTGGCCTTGCCGGCTTCCAGTAAAACCGCGCCGAGCGCTTGCCGCGGCGGCAAATACCAGTTTCTGGGTTCGGTGTAATTGAGACCGTCCTCGATCGCGGTCGCGCGCTGTAAGTGCGCAATCGCCTTGCGGTAATCCTTGCGTTGCGCCGCGATTTCTCCGCGCAGCATCTCGACGGCAATCTGCAAAATTTTTGTCACCGGATTCTTATCGGAAACGGTCATGTGGGTAATCGAGGGATCGGCGGCAATTTTTTCCAGTTGAGCTAATTCCTGATGTGCAGCATCGGACCGATCCTTTCTGAGCAGGGCCATGCCGCGCGCATAATGCCAGACGCCGGTCAAATACAACAGATCGGCCGGCGGCGCGGGTTCATTGATGATGGCGTCCCAGTCGCCGAACAATGCTTTCGTATAAAGCGGAATCGCGGAGAAATGCTGCAAAAAGCCGGTGAGACCGGGGGTGCGCAACATGTCTTGCTTGACCCGTGCGGCGGTGTCGGCAGCGGCCTGCGCCGCCAAATTTTTTTGCCCGGTCTTGATCGCGGCGGCCCACAGGAAATGGTAGTTATGCGGCACATAGGCGAGCGTATAAATGCCCTCGGCATGATGCGCATGGCCCAGATAGTCCTTGTCGATCTTGGTCGCATGCTGGTTGGCCAGGATCGCATCACGGTAATACCCAATCCGGATGTAGATATGCGCGGGCATATGCACCAGATGACCCGAGCCCGGTACAAGCGACGGCAACCGCCGGGCGCTGGGCAAGGCCTTGGCCGCATCGGGCGAGGCTTCCAGCGCATGAATATAGAGGTGGTTAGCCAGCGGATTATTCGCGTCGATCACAAGAGCATGTTCCAGCGTCGCCACGATTTCCGGCGTCCACGATTGAGCCGCGCCCTGTTGGTCCAGAAATTCCAGGGATGCAGATCCATCAGGGCCTCGGCGAATAAAGCCGCAATATCCGCATCGCCCGGAAAACGCGCGGCGACCCCGCGCATCGCCTTGGCATAGGCTTCATCGAGCGATTGCCGATCCGCCGTTGCGCTTTGGCTGTAACGCTGAACCAAGGCTGCGATCAGCGCCCGTTCCTTCTCGGTCGCTTTTTTGGCCAGCGCTTGCGCCTTTTGAATGGCGTGGTAAGCAATCGGCAAATCGCCGGGCGCCATCGGTGCATTGATGTTGGGACCGAGCACCAGCGCCTCGCCCCAGTAACACAACGCGCAATCGGGATCGAGCCGGTAGGCTTCGCGAAACGAACGCGCAGCCTCCGGATGGTTGAAGCCGTACGCTAAAATCAGGCCCTGATCAAAATAACGCTGTGTGTCTTGAATCGAGGTTGATATCGGATAACGATGCGTGCCCAGTCCGGCAAACAAGGGTAGGGCGGCTTTCGGAGCGTCAGGTTGAGCCAATGGATCGGCACAGCCGGCGAGTGTCGAGAGCCATAGCGCGGTCAATAGCAAGCGTGGCCGGGATGTCGGTCTGACGATAGCGGGTTTTACTGGCATCTCGTGCCTCCTGTGCATAGAATCATCCGCGCTGTGATTGATCGGCAACGCGGTTAATGATATTGCGCGCCTGGCGACTATTTCCGCCGGGCTGATTTTTGATGGTATTTTTTGCGCTGTGCTCGTGGTCAATTGTTTTTGACGATACGATGATCGATGATGTTCTGCACGACCGAAGGATCGGCCAGCGTCGATGTGTCGCCGAGATTGTCGAGTTCGCCCGCCGCGACCTTGCGCAGAATACGGCGCATGATCTTGCCGGAGCGCGTCTTGGGCAGGGACGGCGCCCATTGGATGATGTCGGGGTGGGCAATCGGCCCGATTTCTTTTCTGACCAGATCGTCCAACTCCTTGCGCAGTTGTTCGGTCGGTTCGACGCCCGCGTTCAGGGTGACGTAGGCATAAATGCCCTGACCCTTGATATTGTGCGGGTAGCCGACCACGGCCGCCTCCGCCACCAGTTCGTGCAGCACCAGCGCGCTTTCGATCTCGGCAGTGCCCATGCGGTGCCCCGATACGTTGATCACGTCATCGATGCGTCCGGTGATCCAGTAATAGCCGTCGGCGTCGCGTTTGGCGCCGTCGCCGCTGTAGTAAAAGCCGGAGGCTTTGCTGAAATAGGTGTCGATAAAAAGCTTATGATCGCCGTAAATGCCGCGCGACTGCCCCGGCCAGGAGCGGGCTATCACCAGAACGCCTTCGCAAGCACCCTCGAGTATTTGGTTGTTCGTGTCGAGAATCTCCGGCTTGATGCCGAAGAACGGCAGAGTCGCCGAACCCGGCTTCAGGTCGATCGCGCCCGGCAACGGTGTAATCAGTATACCGCCGGTTTCGGTCTGCCACCAGGTATCCATGATCGGACGCGAGCCGTCGCCGACCACATGATAGTACCACTCCCATGCTTCCGGATTGATCGGCTCGCCGACGCTGCCGAGGATTCTGAGGCTTTGCCTGGAGGTGTCGGTCACATAATGATCGCCCTGTGCCATCAGCGCGCGAATCGCGGTCGGCGCGGTATAGAAAATGTTGACCCGGTGTTTGTCGACGACGCGCCAGAAACGGTCGGGCCCCGGATAGGTCGGCACGCCTTCAAACATCAAGGTGGTGGCGCCATTGCACAATGGACCGTAGATTACATAAGAATGACCGGTGACCCAGCCGATGTCGGCGGTGCACCAGTAAATGTCGCCGTCATGATAATCGAAGACATATTTATGCGTGATCGCGGCATACAGCAAATAACCGCCGGTCGTATGCAGCATGCCTTTCGGTTTGCCGGTCGAGCCCGACGTATAAAGAATGAATAAGGGATCTTCGGCTCCCATCGGTATCGGCGGGCAATCGGCGGAGGCCGTCGCCATCGCTTCGTGGTACCAGAGGTCGCGGCCCTCCTGCCAGCCGATCTTGCCGCCGGTATTTTGGATCACGATGATTTTTTCGAGGTCGGGACAATGCTCGGCGGCATTATCGACATTGGTCTTGATCGGTACGATCTTGCCTCCCCGGTAGCCTTCGTCCGCGCAAACCAGAAATTTGCAGCCGCAATCCAGAATCCTGTCTTTCAATGCTTCGGCCGAAAAGCCGCCGAAAACGACCGAATGCACAGCGCCGATGCGGGTGCAGGCGAGCATTACGACCGCCGCTTCGGCAATCATCGGCAGATAGATGCAGACCCGGTCGCCTTTTTCGACGCCCTGGGCTTTCAGTACATTCCCAAACCGGCAGACCTGATCGTGTAGTTCGCGGTAGGTGATTTTTTTATCGCGCGCCGGATCATCGCCTTCCCAGATGATCGCAACCTGATCGCCGCGCTGTTGCAGATGACGGTCCAGGCAATTCACGCTGACATTCAGCCGGCCGCCGTCGAACCAGCGGATGTGCGCGGATTCGAAATCGCAGTCGGAGACTTTGTCCCAGCGCCGGTCCCAGTTCAAAAACAGTTCCGCCTGCTCGGCCCAAAACGCCTCGGGTTCGGCGAGCGAGCGCTGATAAAGGGTCAGATAGGTTTCGCGGTTGATGTGCGCATGGGCGGCGATTTCAGGCTTTACCGGATAGACGTGGACGTCTGACATGAAGCGGGTCCTTTATAAGTAGGTTGGAAGTTGTGAGGCGACAGGCTGAAGGATGCATCTTATCAAAATGTCGTGAGCACGGTAAGACATCGGTTAGGGAAGTTCGGAATGTTCGGAAACGGTATAAAAATAAGCAGTCCCCTGAATAAGAAATCACGCAAAATGAATATTTGATGTTTACGAAGGGTAAATCTGTTGTTATAATGCACAGATGAAGTAACAATACTTCAGGCGCGTAGCTCAGTTGGTTAGAGCACCACCTTGACATGGTGGGGGTCGTTGGTTCGAGTCCAATCGCGCCTACCAGATACCCAAAAGCACTGCTCCGCAGTGCTTTTTTTATTTTGGATACCGAATTATTTTGATTTAACATGCCAGTAATCACTCTTCCCGACGGCTCCAAACGCGATTTCGAACGCGCGGTTACGGTGTTGGAAGTTGCCCAGTCCATCGGTTCCGGGCTGACAAAGGCGACTTTGGCGGGTCGGGTGAATGACAAGTTGGTCGATGCGAGCACTCTGGTCGATCATGATGCCACGCTGCAAATCATCACCGCGAAGGACGCCGACGGCGTCGATGTGATTCGCCATTCCACCGCCCACCTTCTGGCTCAGGCCGTCAAGCAGCTATTCCCCGACGCGCAAGTCACGATCGGTCCGGTCATAGAAAATGGCTTCTATTACGACTTTTCCTATCACCGCCCGTTTACGCCGGAAGATCTCGAAGCAATCGAGGCGCGGATGCAAAAGCTGGCGGCCGACGATTATGCGGTAACCCGTTCGATCATGTCCCGCGATGAAGCCGTGCGATATTTTCGCGGATTGGGCGAGTATTACAAGGCCGAGATCATCGAGTCGATTCCTGCCGATCAGGCGCTCTCATTATATAACCAGGGCGATTTTACCGATCTCTGCCGTGGTCCGCATGTGCCGAGCACCGGCAAATTGACCGCGTTCAAACTGATGAAGATTGCCGGCGCATACTGGCGCGGCAACTCCAGCAACGAAATGCTGCAACGCATTTATGGCACCGCCTGGGGCGACAAAAAAGATTTGCAGGCCTATCTCGCGCGTCTCGAGGAAGCCGAAAAACGCGATCACCGGAAACTGGGCAAGGCATTGGACTTGTTTCATACTCAGGAAGAAGCGCCCGGCATGGTATTCTGGCACGAAAAAGGCTGGACCATTTATCAAAAGATCGAGCAATACATTCGCGAAAAGCTGCGGGTAAACGGCTACGGCGAGGTCAAGACGCCGCAAATCGTCGATCGCTCGCTGTGGGAAAAATCTGGTCACTGGGACAAATTCAGCGCCGGCATGTTCACAACCCATTCGGAGAATCGCGATTATGCGATCAAGCCGATGAACTGTCCGTGCCATATTCAGATTTACAATCAGGGCCTGAAGAGCTACCGCGATTTGCCGATCCGCCTAGCCGAGTTCGGTTCCTGTCACCGCAACGAGCCTTCCGGCACCTTGCATGGCCTGATGCGGGTCAGAAATTTTGTGCAGGACGATGCGCATATTTTCTGTACCGAAGCGCAGATTCAGGACGAAGTGTCGATTTTTATCGACATGCTGTTCGATGTATACAAGGACTTCGGCTTCGAGGAAGTGATCATCAAACTGTCGACCCGTCCGGAAAACCGGGTAGGCGACGACGCGGTTTGGGATAAGGCCGAAAGCGCGCTCGAACTGGCCTTGAATAACAAGGGCCTGAAATGGGACTTGCAGCCGGGCGAAGGTGCGTTTTACGGACCCAAGATCGAATTCTCGCTGAAGGACTGCATCGGCCGCGTCTGGCAGTGCGGTACGATTCAAGTCGATTTCTCGATGCCTGGACGTTTGGGTGCCACGTATATCGCCGAAGACAGTTCACGGCAAGTGCCGGTGATGCTGCACCGGGCGATACTCGGTTCGTTGGAACGTTTTACCGGCATTTTGATCGAGCAATACGCCGGTACTTTCCCGGTCTGGTTGTCACCGGTGCAGGCGGTCGTATTGACGATCGCGGACCGTCATGACCAATTCGCGCTAGAAACGATGAAAGTGCTTGAAAAACAGGGTTTCAGAGTCAAAATTGACTTGAGAAATGAAAAGATCGGGTTTAAAATCCGCGAGCACTCGATGCAGCGCGTCCCTTATTTGTTGATCATCGGCGATAAAGAGCTCGAAGATCAGACGATTACCGTGCGTACGCAAAAAGGTGATAACTTGGGCAGTCTGACGATCCAGGAATTTGGCGAACGGCTAAATCAGGAAATCGCGGACAGAAAATGATTGTAGCTGGAGGATTTGAAGATCGCTGCTAAAAAAGATGAAACCCGCCTGAACGATGCGATTACCGCCAGACGGGTGCGGGTCACGGGCGCTGATGGCGAGTCATTGGGCATTATTTCGTTGGAAGAAGCCAAGCAGTTGGCCTACGCGGCCGATTTGGACTTGGTCGAAATCTCGCCGAATGCGGAGCCGCCGGTTTGCAAGATAATGAATTATGGCAAATACCAGTTCGAGCAAAACAAAAAACTGGCGATTGCCAAGAAAAAACAAAAGCAGATTCAGGTCAAGGAAATCAAATTCCGGCCGGGAACAGATGAGGGCGACTATCAAGTCAAACTTAAAAGCCTGATCAAATTTTTGAACGATGGCGATAAAACCAAAATCACCGTGCGCTACCGCGGACGGGAAATGGCGCATCGCGAAATCGGCATGGACCAGTTGAAGCGCCTTGAAAAGGATTTGGAAGATGTCGCAGTCGTCGAACAGTTTCCGAAGATGGAAGGTCGTCAAATGGTCATGGTGATGTCCCCCAAAAAGAAAAAATAGTCAGCGTTTTTTAACGCAAAGTTTCGCAGTCTCAGGACGAGACTGTCTGCATCTTGATTTAAATACGATGCGCATAATTCTTCAGGGCCATGCATTTTGCCTTGCTGGGTTATTTTCTCAGGGATTTTTATTTTTAACGTTGGAGCAAACAAATGCCAAAAATTAAAACTAACCGCGGCGCGGCCAAGCGTTTTAGACGCACCGGCAACGGCGGTTTCAAATGCGGTCAATCGCATAAGCGTCATATACTGACCAAAAAAACCACCAAGCGGAAACGCCAGTTACGTAAACCAGCGGCGATTCATCCATCCGATCTGCGTAGCGCAGCGCGCATGCTGCCTTACACCTAAGCGCGGAGAATCACAATGCCTAGAGTAAAACGCGGCGTTACCGCCAGAGCAAGACACAAGAAAATTTTAAAACAGGCAAAGGGCTACTACGGCGCTCGCAGCCGGGTCTATCGCGTCGCTAAGCAAGCGGTGATCAAGGCCGGTCAGTATGCGTACCGCGACCGCAGACAGAGAAAACGTCAATTCCGCGCGTTATGGATCGTTCGTATCAACGCGGCCGCCAGACAATGCGGTCTGTCCTACAGTCGTCTGATCAACGGTCTGTCGAACGCGAATGTGGCGATCGATCGTAAGGTGCTGGCCGATATCGCCGTGCGCGACATGGACGCTTTCGCCGAAATCGCAAAGATTGCGAAAGCCAACGTCAGCCCGCTGTAAGTCGGTCTGAATCTCCCGAGTCATCGGGAGATACCTTGTTTCCGCCTAAAGTGCGGGTGGAACACAAAACCCAAGAACAGAATGTTTAGCAAAGCGGCAGGATCGCAGGTCGGTCCGTTTGCCGCTTTGTCGTGTTAGCGCAACTATCAACGCCCCATTTTCTTCCATTCTATCAACGAGCCAAGCAGTGTCTTTCACTCCTGAAGAAATTCTCGCGCAGGCCTCTACGGCGCTTGCGGATGCCCAAGACCTCACGCAACTCGATCAGGTCCGCGTTCATTATCTCGGCAAGAAGGGTTTATTAACCCATCTGATGAAAGAACTCGGTACGCTCGATCCGGAACAACGTCGAGAAGCCGGCCAAAAAATCAACCAGGCGAAAGATCGATTTCAGGAACAGTTGGACGGCCGCAAGCAATTGCTCGAAGCCAATGAACTGGCCGCCCGTCTTACGAGCGAACGGATCGATGTGACCTTGCCGGGTAGAGGCCAGGCAGTTGCCGGCCTGCATCCGGTCACCACTACCTTGCGGCGCATCTCGAGGATTTTCACCAGTGCCGGCTTCAAGACCGTAGAAGGGCCCGAAATCGAAGACGATTATCATAACTTCGAGGCGTTGAATATTCCCGACCACCACCCGGCGCGGGCGATGCACGATACGTTTTATTTCGACGCTCATACTGTTTTGCGGACGCACACATCGCCGGTACAGATTCGAGTGATGGAATCCGAAGAGCCGCCACTGAAAGTGATTGCACCTGGCCGCGTCTATCGTTGCGATTCCGACCTGACCCATTCGCCGATGTTCCATCAGGTAGAAGGCTTTTTGGTTGACCGGGACGTCAGCTTCGCCGATTTGAAGGGCGTCGTGTACGACTTTTTACAGGCATTTTTTGAAAAAGACAGTGAGGTTCGTTTCCGTCCGTCCTATTTCCCGTTCACCGAGCCGTCGGCCGAAGTCGATATCGAATGCGTGATCTGCAACGGTTCTGGCTGCCGGGTATGCGGACATACCGGCTGGCTCGAGGTGATGGGCTGCGGAATGATCCATCCCGAGGTGTTCAAGGCGGTCAACATCGACAGCGAAAAATATACCGGTTTTGCGTTCGGCATGGGCGTCGAACGGCTCGCGATGCTGCGTTACGGCATCAACGATCTACGGTTGTTCTTCGAAAACGACCTGAAATTCCTGCAACAATTCAAGTAAGCCGTCGATAAGTCATGCAAATTAGTGAAGCCTGGTTAAGAACCTACGTCAATCCGGCCGTCAGCACCGAAGAACTGGTCGCGCAATTGACCATGGCCGGTCTCGAAGTCGACTCGGTCACACCGGCCGCCGCGGTATTCAGCGGCGTAGTGATCGGCGAAGTGCTCGCGACGGAGCAGCATCCCGATGCGGACCGTCTGCGGGTCTGTAAGGTAGAGGTCGGGCAGGGCGAGCCGCTGCAAATCGTCTGTGGCGCGAGCAACGTACGCCCCGGCCTGAAGATTCCTGCCGCCCTGATCGGCGCGGTGCTGCCGGGCGATTTCAAGATCAAAAAATCCAAGCTGCGCGGTGTCGAGTCTAACGGCATGCTGTGCTCGGAAAAGGAGCTCGGCCTGGCCGAAGAGGCCAACGGCTTGATGGAACTGGCTGAGGACGCCCCGGTCGGCGTCGATATTCGCGAGTATCTGTCGCTGAACGACAACCTGATTGAGGTCGACCTGACGCCGAATCGGGCCGATTGCCTGAGCGTCGAAGGCCTGGCGCGCGAAGTCGCGGTGTTGAATCAAATCGACTGCCAAGTCACGCCGCTGAAGAAGGCCGATGTCGCGCACCGCGATACGCTGGACATTCGCATCGACCCGGTGGAAGCCTGCCCGCGCTATCTCGGCCGCCTGATCAAGGGCGTCAACCCGCAGGCCGAAACGCCGCTGTGGATGCAGGAAAGGCTCCGGCGTTCGGGCCTTAGAAGCCTCGGCCCGGTCGTCGATGTGACCAACTACGTGTTGCTCGAACTCGGTCAGCCTCTGCACGCTTTCGATGCGGACAAGCTGAACGGCGGCATCCGGGTGCGCTGGGCAGAGGACGGCGAAGAATTGGCCTTGTTGAACAGCCAGACGATCAAGCTCGATGCCGAAGCGCTGGTGATTGCCGATAACGCGCGCGCGCTGGCACTGGCCGGCGTGATGGGCGGCAGCGAATCGGCGGTCGGCGAGGGCACGCAAAACATTTTCCTCGAATGCGCGTTTTTTGCGCCGCAAAGCATCGCTGGCAAGGCCCGCCGCTTCGGCCTGCATACCGACTCCTCGCACCGCTTCGAACGCGGCGTCGATCCGTTTCTGCAGGAACGCGCGATCGAACGCGCGACGCAACTGATCACCGAAATTGCCGGCGGCAGTGTCGGCCTGCTCAGCGAAGCGGTTGCAGACGTGCATTTGCCGAAACGCCTACCGATTGAACTGCGTCGGCAACGAATCGAGCGGCTGCTCGGCCTGCTACCGAGCGACGAACAAATTGCCGGCATCTTCCGCCGCTTAGGCATGGGTATCGAAACGGTCTCCGATGGCTGGTTAGTGACCCCGCCCGGTTTCCGTTTCGATGTCGCGATCGAAGCTGATCTGATTGAAGAGGTCGCGCGCATTTACGGCTACAACAACCTGCCCAGCAATCGTTTACTGGTGCGCACCGAACTGCACAAGGCGACCGAGTCGGCGCTGGAGCTCGATCGCGCCCGCGACCTGTTGGTCGACCGCGGCTATCAGGAAGCGATCACCTTCAGCTTTGTCGATGCGGAAACGCAACAGGCGTTCATGCCGGGTTCCGAGATGATCACCCTGCAAAATCCGATCTCATCCGAATTGTCGGTGATGCGCGGCACGCTCTGGTGCGGCCTGATCAAGGCTGCCGAGCACAATGTGAATCGTCAGCAAAATCGGGTGCGCCTATTCGAAACCGGCCTGCGTTTCATTCGTCTCGAAGGCCAGGTGCTGCAACAAAAAATGCTCGCCGGCGTCGCGCTCGGCAGTGCGCATCCCGAGCAATGGGGTGAGGCGGCGCGCGCGGTGGATTTCTTCGATATCAAGGCCGATGTCGAGGCGCTGTTTGCGTTGACCGGTTGTGCGGCCCTCTTCGTGCCAAGCGAACATCCTGCACTGCACCCCGGTCAGACCGCCGAGATTGTTGCGTCGGACGGTCAACGGGTCGGTCTGATCGGCATGCTGCATCCGAATCTTGAAAAACAATTTGGATTCGATAGTCGGGTATTCCTGTTCGAACTGGATCAGGATGCCTTGCTGGCCAAACAAAAAGCGCAGTTCAAGCCGCTGTCGAAATACCCGTCGGTGCGGCGCGATCTGGCGTTGATCGTCAAAGAAGAGGTCACCGCCGAGCAGATTACCACTTGCGTTAGCGAGCTCCAGGAGCCCGCGCTGCAAACCGCCGTGCCGTTCGACGTGTACCGTGGCAAAGGCGTCGAGGCGGGGCACAAAAGCATTGCCCTGAGTCTAACGCTGCAAGATTATTCACAGACACTGACAGATTCCGAAATCGATGCTATAGTATGTAAGCTTTTGGAAAACTTGAAAAATAAAATTGGTGCAAAGTTGAGGGATTGATTAAATGGCATTAACTAAAGCTGATTTTGCTGAAAAACTTTTCGAAGAGCTCGGCTTGAACAAGCGCGAAGCTAAAGACATTGTGGAGCTGTTTTTTGAAGAAATCAAAACCGCTCTGGAACACGGAGAACAGGTCAAACTGTCCGGTTTCGGCAAGTTTGAACTGCGCGATAAAAACAGCCGTCCGGGTAGAAATCCAAAAACCGGAGAAGAGATACCTATTACCGCTCGGCGTGTGGTAACATTTAGGTCTGGTCAAAAACTAAAAGCGCGGGTAGAAGCTTATGCTGGAACCGAGTCATAATAACGAATTGCCGCCGATACCGGCCAAACGCTATTTCACGATCGGTGAAGTTAGCGAGCTGTGCGCAGTCAAACCCCATGTACTGCGCTACTGGGAGCAAGAGTTTGCCGAGCTGAGCCCGGTCAAGCGCCGAGGCAACCGCAGGTACTATCAGCGACACGATGTGCTGATGATCCGCCAGATCCGCTCGTTGTTGTACGAGCAAGGCTATACAATCGGTGGCGCAAGGGCGCATTTGACTAGCGACGAGCACAAAGAGGACGCGACCCGCACTAAGCAATTGATCCAGCAAATGGTCGTCGAACTCGAAGACATTCTGGAATTGCTTAAGTAAAGGCGATTGTAATATAATCCCATCCCTTCGGCTTTGCTCAAAAGCCGGAATATACCTTTCTTTCTAAATTGCAATGGCGACGAGCCAAAGCAGTTGTCAAATCATCGGGGCGTAGCGCAGTTTGGTAGCGCACTTGCATGGGGTGCAAGGGGTCGGAGGTTCAAATCCTCTCGTCCCGACCAATGATATCAAAGGCTTATAAAAGCTGAAAAACTCCGAAAGCAAAAAATGCCAATTTCGGGTAACTTTCGGGTAACTTTTATCAAAAGATGCGGATTCACCGCCGCCATCGATCCCGACCCGCCAGCCAGCGCCACCGATCCGCCGCCAGCACGTAACCTTCGCTCGTTTTGCCGTCGATCTCGACGGGGTGATCATCAGCCATTTCTTACACATCCCTAGCCGGTGTCATGGTGCTTCAAGGCGCGTTCTGAGGGCGGCACATGCGGACGGTGAAATTGTGGCCAGCCAAGACCCAGAGCCTCTGGGTTTTACGAAAAACTCATAAAACCTTTGGAGAGACTGGCTGATTGTAGGAATTTGATTGAAGACTAAGAAAAACTCTATGAAAAATCAATGTTAAAAGGGCTCAATTTCGTGTAACCATGTAACCATGTAACCGTGTAACCATTGACGTTGTCATGGCACGGAATATCTTCGGACAAAAAGCCGGGTTGCCCCGGCTTAATTGTTTGATACTTACTCCTTCAGATCGCCCTAGCCTTCCATCTCGTTTCAACATCATCGAGGATGTTGGCAACTGTCGGAACGTTCAGTCTGCTTATTGTGCACCATCCTTGCCGGCCTTAACCGCGTCGAAATGTGCATTAATGATGGCTTTCATATCTTTCATCATAAAGCAGACAGCATTGACGCTGTCTGCTATAAGTTCGTCACTTGCCCTGGCGTTGCATCCCTCGAATTGGACACATATTGAGTTCAAAACGCCTTCTACATGGCAAACAGTCAGGTTTAAAGCCTCATTAACATAATAGGCGTCATGGGCTTGGGTCGCATCGAAACGATGAGAGAATAGGTTCGTTTGGGTGGTCATAGCGGTTTCCTGTTTAAAATGAATGAACCGCCGCCTTACTTCTCACAGCATGGGCGGCGGACTGCCTGGGGTGAGAAAACCAGGTACAAGGAACCGGCCAGCGCCGAACGCTGCCCAAACAGCCCGCCATAACATGAGGCACGACCGAAGTCGCGCTGTTTTCGACGTGCATAAAAAAACGCCAATCACGGCGTCTTGATCGCCTTGTACTTCGAACGGGTTCTCACGCCCGGCCCTGTTTTTTTGCAAGGCGGGGAAAGAGTAAGACAAGGTGTGCTTCGTGTCAACTCGCAGTTCTTAATTTCTATTATAAAGGTTCAACTGAATACCCTCTTTTGGCCATGCATTCTGAATAAGCACTTTTCGCCATTTCCCGATAAATAAGATTACCAATTCCGTATAACCAAGGCCCATTGCGTTCGCTTTCTTTTGAACATTGAAGATCATCTATTACCTGTTGCTCTTTGGTTAAATTGGCTGGCTTTTCCTTGATATTGAATTTAACAGGACTACATCCAACAAGCATTGCAATTAGGCTGAATAGCAAAATTCTTTTCATTTATTTAATCCTTCACTGTATAACCTTTGGATTCAAGACATTTTCTGTAATCGGCTTTATTGCTGAAATAAAAAAGAAAATGGAACATCCAAGGCCCTGTATATCGGCTAAGATTTGCACATTGCAAGTCATCAAGTTGTTGTTCCATCTTCGGCTTGCCGGCAGGCGCGGACGCAATATCCACATGAGCTTGAGAACAGCCTGTAATTAAAGACGGAATAAGCACCAGCAGAATCAATCGTGTTAATTTGAACATGTGCTTCCTTATTGGTGCTCGAATGTAATAGTCATAGTCAAAAGCGAAAAAAGCAGAATCAATGCAATGATCTTCTTCATGACTTGCCTCGTTTGTCGGTTGAATCAATGCAGGGCGCCGACATTAGGAAGCGCCTGATATAGCCCCGGCTGAGTCGGTGCATTACCTCCTACGGCGCCCATTGTAGCCTGAGACGCGGCATCAGGCGAGGAAGTTGAATTATTTTCAGGATTTTTTCTGAGGAACATTTCGTCTTCTTGGTCTTTTGTTAATCCGGTGTCCTTGTTGATGACCTGTAGCGACGGCGGCAATTTGTTGCCCAGTTCGTCCTCGCCTTGCGGGACCACCACGGATTGATAGCCTTTCGGCGCCGTGCCCCTGCCGCCCTTCTGTTGGGATTTCGTCAAATTCCTGAGTTGCGCGACCAGTTCGGGATTTTGCGCCATAATCTCGCCGAATTTCTGGTGAGCATCGAGCGACCTGATCAATTCTTGAGCGGTCACTTCGCGAAGCGGCGCGTTCGGGTCATTGTCGCGCCCGACCGTCATCGGACCGTCTTCATAAAGCGGCTGGCCGTTTGCGTCCAGCGCCGGGTTGCCGTCTTTGTCGGTAAAATAACTGCGGATCACGATATGATGGGCGTGCGGTACGATCTTGCCATCCTTGCTTCGCACCGGCAGCGCATCGACCGCCACCTTTTGCGCCTCGACCAAGCCTTTAAGGCGCGGGTCGTCTCCAGCATAAGGCTGTCCGACATTCTGATTGATACTGGAACCATAGACGTTATTGAATGCGTTCATCACGGTCTGACCGTATTTGCCGCGAAGCTCGTCTTGATTGTCGTGCGCTAGTGCGCCTTTCAAGACATTCACATCGCGCTGGTAATTTTGCATGTTGTCGTTAATCGCTTGCGTCGGAATGCCCACCTTGTTCATGGCGTCAAGCACCTGCCCTTCCTGTCCGGGCTGCACATTCAGCGACATTTTCTCGGTAGATGGGTCAATGGTGACGACATTGTTCAATGTTTGGAATGCCTGCTTGCGGGCTTCTTGCTGTTGCTTAAGGCTTGTTTCCCAGTTTTGGCGCTGATTCTGGACGCTACGTTGTTGAATCTGGCTTTCGATATTAGCGGCGTCCTTCTTGGCTTTGGCGGCGTCAGTCTCCGCCCGCATCTGATCGATGCCTATCCGCGCCTGGCGCTCGGCGTTCTGCCCCTGCGTACTTTCGGAACTGTTCGCCTCTGTCGCCTTGTTGTGCCGGATCGTTTCGTTCAGGGTCGCATCATTATGGCGCTGGATGTCCTGCTTGTTCTGCAGCTCAAGATTCTGCAAACCGATTTGCGACGCCTTGTAGTCGCGCTGATTTTGCGCTTCTTCCTCGGCGACACGCGTGCGATCGCGCTCGTTCAGAGCATCCGATACAGTCTTGAATCCACTTGCTAAACCTTCTGCAAAACCTGTCATTTTGTGGTCCTCCAATTTATTGGAATTGATTCGATATTTCTTGGCAACCTAATTCAAATCGCGCTACTGCACGCCGAACGCCGAAACAGTCAGAAACTCAGTGTATTGAGACACAAGATCAGCGTCGGCCTCGGCTGTTGACAATGGTTCGTTGTCCGGGCATTGCGCCATCGTCTTGATGGCGGTTATGTCCACGTTGAACCGCTCGCACACATCGGTCAATGCCGATTCGAGAGCCTTAACCTGTTGAAAGAGCCGTTTCGCGGCATTTTTAGCTTCGGCGTCCGTCTCCTTGCTGACGGAAAACATCAAGGCTCTGACCCGCCAATACTCAATGCCGTACGCAAACATCAATGCTTGTGATGCGAGAATGCGTTGGATATAGTCCAAATGCGGGACTTTGCAAGCGACACGCTCGACGCGGCTCAGGATCACGTCCGCTTCGGCATTGTCGCGCCGTGCTCCGGCGGCAAAAACCATATTCGCCTGTTCTCGCGGGGTCAGTCCGTCGTACAGGCGGTTTACTTGTTTTGGTATCATTTTCTTCTTTGTTCGAGTTGTTGTTGGATTCGCTCAAGGCGGTCGGCCATTTCTTGCATTTCAATAATTTTCGACTGCCCGGACAATGCGGTGATGAGTTGTGCGCCAATGTCGGGGGGTATCTGGCCGGCCAGCGTCGCCCGGATAATTTCCGCGCCCTGATCCGCCAGCGTGCCGTTGACCGGTAGGTTGATCGGCATGGCTTGCGGTTTCAACGGTGGGCAAACCCGGTCGACCAAGACTTTAGCCGAGGTAACGTTCCCGCTTTTGGCCTGCTCGACCAGTTGCGCCAGGATTTCGGGCATGGCGTCGGCAATGGCTTTGCGGATTATCGTTGCCGGCGTTTTGTCCTTTGGCCTGCCGTTGGCGTTTCCTGTCTGTCCAGGCTTATAAAGATGATCTTTGCTCACTGTTTCCGAACTGTTTATATCAGATTACGATAATAATTAAACATCGTTTAATTTACGTGACGCCTGCCGAACCCTTGGGGAACCTCGACGGTTAAACGGAGTCTCGCCTTGTCTTCGGTCTATCTCTTTCTTGATCCGGCCGGCTGCGGTGATGTAAGCACCCCAGGCAACCCAGAGTTCCTCGTCCGATTTTTGCTCGATGTTATTCGTCATCGGGATATGCCTCGTTTTCAATCGGTTCAATGTGCGTGATGGTCGGATACTGCGCCTGCATTTCATCAACTGTTTGTCTCGGCATCTGGCACAAATAACACTGGCTGCCATCCGGCCAAGTCGCCAGGAATTTAAAGTAGCGGCCTTGGGCATTGTGTTCAGCTTCGCTGATCCAGTCACTGTCAGGTTCTGGCGTCGTCGGCTTAGGCGCCGGGTTCTCGGGTTTCGGGTTCATTCTTCGCATCCATTCGGCATGCTCGGCATTGTCGGCCCGAGTCATCAGCGCCGTTCCGCTTGGCGTCCAAACCGTGACAATCAGCGGATCGGTGGCGGGCTCTAGTTTGGCTTCGCTTTCTGCCTGTTGGCCGATCTGATCCGGGTAGCCTGTGAAGTCTTCGCATCGCCTTGGAATGTCGTCCATGGGTCGGAACCTTTGCCGGGTGCAATAACCTAACTGGTTCAGATGGCGGCAGTGGTGGCAAAAATGTCTGTCATCATCGCAAAACGCATTTGTACCGGGCGAATTGGGCGAATTGGGCGAAAGCTCAGTAATACCAAGGCATTGAGATGGGCGAATCGCGGGCGAATTGGGGCGAATTTCGCCCGCATCGAGCGATTTTTTCAGGATGTCGTCAAGAATTCCGTCAAGCATCTTGAATCACCTCCCATTCGGCGTGGGCGATTCGGATTTCTCCTGCCACGGTATCAACGGCCTTCTGGATCATCCCACATTCGCGCAAAACCGATAGTGCGGTGTCCCGTTTATGCTTGTTGCGGAGATGCTTAGGGGTCGCCGTCTTTAGGATGTCTGTCTCGCTGGCGCGTTGTCCCGGCCGCTTCAGTAGCCACGCATGTAGTTCCCGCGCCCATTTGTCGTGGGTCAAATCTTCCCGCTGCCCGAAGATTCCACGCCAGCTGTCGAGCGAATACCCGGCAAGGGCTATCCCGCTTTTCATCCGTTCGTCGCTGATGATGTCTTCGCCAGCATAAGCCGCGAGCACTCCAGAATTTCGGCAAGCCAGCTCACATAGCCGGACCGCGAATGGTTTTACACTGTGCAGCTTATGCGCTGGGTCTCGCGCCTGCTCCATGCGCTCGAAGGTCTCAACCAAGATTTGTTTCGCCGGATCGCTCAATCGAATTGTCCGGAACTCGCCGCATTCGCCGTCGTCTGTGATGGCTTGATCGCGTAGCATCTCCTTGCACCGATCCCAAAACGCCTTAACGATTGGATCATGCCAAGGCTTATACTGGAGATATTTTCGGGGCGGCAAGGGTTCCGGCCAGCTCACCATAAAACGCGGCCAGAGTCCGATACTGGATAAGTTCGGATCGGCCAAGGCGTCTTGTGCTGCGTCCGGCTGAATCATCCAGTGTGCGCAGAACCGCCGGTTGTAAAGCTGAATGCGGCCGCTCATGCCACGCTGAACCGATACCGCCTCACCGTCCCAGAGCTTATTCAAGTTCGCCGACGTGTTCGCTCGATGCTCTGCGGCCATGCCCCAGCCGCAAAGCATCGTAGCGCCTTCGGCCGTGAAAATGCCTTGGCTCGGCCAACCATTCTTAAAGCCCTTGATAACGCCTTGTACGGTCGCGTCGGATGCGAGTAAGTATGGCTCTATCTCGCGTTCCCCTTCGACCGGCGGTTTGTTCCGTATTGCGTCGTGTTGCTCTTTTTGATGCTGCTGGATTCCGCGCAAGACTATGCTTTCGGCAGTTGATTTCCCATCGCCTGATTCCGCTACGGTCAAGGCATAGATCGAGAGCGGCTTGTAACCGGCCAAGGTTTCAACCTCGAAGCCGCCTTGAGTGACCAGCGAAGCGGCCGCCAGGATCGATTGACCGACTATCGCCGGGTTGAGTTGAGCGTTGAGCGTGATCGTTTGGCACAATTCCGCCAGCGGTCCAAGCGCATCAACCGGGTATTCTGGCGAACGGTAGGCGAATTCGCCCAATTTTCGCCCCGATTCGCCCAATTTTCGCCCGCCTGAAACCCGCGCCGTTTCTGAGTTTTCGCCCGATTCGCCCCTTTCGCCCGCTTGTTGTTGGTCGAATAACTCTTCGATGCCTGAAACGAATTCATTCATGGCGAACCCCGATCAGCTTTGCCGCATCGCTTAGCCGCTCATGCGCCAGCGCCACGCGTGCGGTGTCAGCGCTGCCCAATGGGTGGCCGCTCGATACCTGAGCCGCGGCCAGGGTGACAATGCCAGCCTCGCGGACCAGACACTTCAATACATCATAAGGGTTGAAAGCGGCCGATCTGCTGCCTTTGGCATAGGTTGGGCGCTCAGGGTATAAATCGCTGAAGGTCAAACCAATTGCTGCGAGCACGTCGGCCGGCTCGCAGCCTGCGAAGCAATGAAAAACAATATTTCCATTCTTTTCGGCAGCCGCGAGGGATGGGGATTTATCGGGGTGAGCCGGGCACTTGGCAATATATCGACCTTGTCCGGTGCGTTTGACGGCATCGAGTCGGTTTAAAAGATTCTCTATACTCATGGCAAAACTCCAGTTTTGCCGGGGGTGCGTCTCGCACGCCAATGTGATAAAATCACGCTTGGTAATTTGGCATTAATGAAATACGCAAAGCCCCGGCCTATATCGGTAGGTTCGGGGTTTTTTTATACGCTGCGTTTCGCGCGTTCGGAAATGTACCGCTCCAATTCGGAGCTTAACACGCCGGTTGTGCGTTCAGTTACTTTAATTGTTTGGATTTCGCCACGTTGGACGATGCGCCAAAACGTTGCAATAGATATGCCCAAGTGTTTCGCTGCTGCGTTTGGTCGAATAATTGATCCCATGTATTAACCTCTGGCATTAGCCGAGTAATGTCGTTAACGGGGATTTTTTGATATGAGTTGCTGAATGCTATCTGCGACGAATCTACGCATAATTTTGAATCCGTCGCAAATTGCCTTATGATGCTAAGGCTCCCATCAAGAGCAACTAACAATAAAAAATCTCAGCCGTTTACGCTGTTTAAAGGAGGGCCGCTTCGTGCGGCGTTGCTTGTTCAAATTCAGCCCGGTTCGCGCGCCAACACTTGCCGGGCATTTTCTGCCGTCTGCCCTCGAATGGCGTCATTAGCGCCTGAGGGAGTCTTTGCGATCCCTCATGCGAGGTATCGATTATTATTCTACTGAATACAAAAAAAATATTTTTCAAACGAGGGTAAAAATTGAACGCTGTTTAATTATGGATTTCTAGATTTCTAATGAAACTATTTGATTTTATTTGAAACAATTTTTATTTGTAATTGAAAAGCATTTGAAACGCCCTCCGCAATGACTGCGGTTTTGTCTCACTAAATGCATAACGGTGGGGGAATGTTGCTGTGAGGCTACTTCATATAATGATTGGTTTTAACGTGGGGAAGTTTTGAGAACGATTACGTTCCCCGTATGCTCTCGCGTCAAAATTTCCAATCGTTCACCCAGTTTCCGCCAAGCCTCGGCTTGTTCCGCTTTTAATTCCTGCCTCTGGTAAACACGCTTCATTTTGTTTTGCTCGGTATGGTTCAGGCATTTTTCTATTACGTCCGGCGAAATACCCAGGTTCCCCATGAAGGTGGCGCCGGTACGCCGTAAATCATGCGGTGTCCATTTGCCTCCGGTCAGCCGCAAGGCGTCTTTATGTTGGCTGCGGTTGCTCAAGTCGCGGTCGGTCTGGCGGTCGTTCACCTGCTTCGATATGGACTTGTCGCAGACGTGGGTAGTCTTGGTCCGATCCATGAATAGCCATACATCGGACTCCCGAAATTCCGCCAGCCGTTTGAATTGCGCCAGGGCAAAGTCGGAAAGATAAATCGTATGCGGCTTGCCGTTCTTGCTGTGTTCGTCAGGAATAAGCCACGTCTTTGCGGTAAAGTCGATATGCTCCCATTTCGCCTTCGATAGCTCCCCCACACGGCAAAGCGTCGATAGCATGATCCATATCGCGCACTCGGTTGAAGGCATCATGTTGGCGTCGGGCAGTTGCCTGTATAGCGCCCTAATTTCGTCTTCGGATAAGATGCGGTCGCGCTCTACCGATTTGCCGCCGATCTTGGCCTTGCGAATACTGGCTGTTGGGTCGAACTCGATGATGTCCCGATCCACGGCAAAGCGGAACATCTGGCGCACCAATGCCAGGATCAATTTCGCCATGCGATTGACACCACGCAGCAGCAATGTGTCGGTTATCTCGGTGATGTGGCCCTTGCGCACATCGGCCACGGCCAGCCCGCCGATTATAGGCAACACGTCTTTTTCAAACATGCGCCTGATCTCTTTGCCGCCGTCCTTACGGTTTTGCAAGTCGGTAGCGGCCCAACGCTCGAAGAGGTCGCGGACGGTGATAAGCGCCTGCTGTTTGGCAAGCTCGGCCTGCTCAGCCAATTGCGCTTGGCGCTGGCGTTCTTTCTGCAAGCTTTCTTCAAGCATTGGATCGATGCCGGCTTTCACTTGCAGCTTGATGCTATCGCGTTCTGCTCTCGCGGCTGTAAGGGTTTTTGCAGATAGATTTTTCCATCGTTGTTTGCCGTCGATCCGATAGCAGAAACGGAAGGTTATCGCGCCGCCGTCGGCAATCGACCGGACGCGGATAAACAGCCCGCCGCCATCCGAAATTGTCTGCTCATCGTCTTGCGGCTTTAGGTTTTTGAACGCCAATGGGGTTAGTCGATTCGATGCCATGATTCACCTGTACGGTTTGTGCGGAATTTTCCGGGTAACTTTCGGGTAACTTTTTTTGTGAGATTTGACGAAACGGCATGATACAGCTTGAGAATAAATAAAGCAATAAAATGCTGAAAAATAATGAGTTTTTTGGAGGGTGTGAAATTGTCAGATACGACTTGGGGGAGAATTTTACCCTTATGGGGTGCAAGAGGTAGTAGGTTCAAATCCTCTCGTCCAGGCCAATAAAATCAATGGCTTATAAAATAGATAAGACATTATAAATTCGAAAAATCGATTTCGGGGTAACATCCGGGATAACAAATTTTCCCGCTTACCATTTTGCCGTAACGCATCCGTCAGCGCGTAACCCTAGCCAAAACCTCACTATTGTTGGTTTTTTAGAGTTATCGTCAGAATTTGTATGCTTCCCGCACCTACCCGCCCGCTACAAAAAGACTGAATGGCGACGCGTAGCTTATAAGTTGTGATTAACGCGGATCTTCGTCATTATAAAGTCTACATGTGGCACATAAAGTAGCTCGGCTAACTTCCTTACTAAATATTCTTCCTCTGGATCTAATTGACCATCAACCAGGGCAATTCTCCAAAGTGATTCAATTAACTGGATTTTCTGCTCCAAACTGCATAGCTTGTTGATCAGTGAGGTATATTGGAAATAATCCGTCGCTTGCTTTCTGTCTTGCTCGGCCATTGCAATTAATGCTTCGGCTTGCTCCGCGGTTAAAGAGAAGCTCTTTTGAACTAGAGATAAAATCAGATCTCGTTCTTTAGCCTCACCCTTATCATCCATCTCTATCATTTCTAAGAACAAAGCCACGCTCGCGACCCGCAGTTGTTCTTCACTCGAAAGATGAGGGGCTAATGGAGCGAAGTGATGATCTAAAAATTGTTTGATTATGTTAAGCATTTATTAAGATTTTTATAAATTTCGCGGATTCAACTCTGAAGTGAAATTCTGGTAATCTTGCTACTTGCCGCTGTTTTTCTTTAAAAAAACTCGTGAGTGGCTCGATAGTTTAACGTTTTCCGTGGGCGCTGGTTGAGTTTGTTCATGACCGTGTCGACATGCGCATCGTTGCGCGGGCTGATTTACTGAACAGACTCTAATAAAACTTTTAATCTTTATAAAGGTCGTAAAATACAAGCGCCAGCTACTTTTTCTAAAACTTAAATGGGTGGGTAGGGAATGTACAAAGACAAGATGTGGCTAGCTTTGCTGGCGATGTCTCTTCAAAATGGTTATGCGGATGATACCGGTTTTGCGCTACAGCAAACGCAAGAGTGTCTTAGAAATCAGAATTGCGACTCTGTGAACACCGATGAAGGCAATGCGGCAGTAGAAAAAGCGTTGGAGGCTGCGGGAGGTGATGCCGGTAACACCCAAGCGTTGTATAACATCGCCGCTGATATTATGCCCATCTTGGTGCAGCAGGCCGACGGTGATCCTGCAAACATGCAAACTATCTTGACGAAAGCACAAACTGATCCTGAGAGCTTTTTGAATTCATTACCTTCAGAAATCCAAGAAAAGATAAAAAGTGTAGCTAATACCGTAGAAAAAAATCGAACCTCTGGTCAAAAGCCGTGAATTTATAATTTTTATAAAGGCTTTATGACTAAGGCCAAGAAAAGGCTTTGTTGCATAAATCGGCGCTGCACTTTTAAATCGGTTTACCCGATTGGGTACACAGGTGACGGTTGCTATACCCTAAATCCGCCTCAAATTTGCGGTAAGGGGAAATTTATCCGGCTTTTGATTTATGTAACAAAGCCTATTGAAGGCGTAACCCGTTTTATCGTCAGTGCCGGTGTGGTTTTTCTGCAAAAGGAAGAATTCGAAAAACTTTCCAAGCTAAGCTGATGATCATGCCGCGGCGGGATTACAGGAGGCCGCGCGCGCATTGCAGATTATCATTCCGTTGCGCCAAAATCAGGCGGTCTCGGGGTTGTCGAGCCCCAGCCGCCGATTTCTGTCACGACCCATTCGCTGTCATCCAGGGTCAAATCATGCCCGCCCCAGGAATGGGTATGGAGTTCGATCTGCCATTTTTGCGCGATCGTTTCGGAGCAGCACGGCGCGACGAGTTTGTCGCCGAGGCTGTTTAACAGCAGGATCGGCGGCGTGGGTTTACTGTTGCCCGGATAATAGGTGGCTGCTGCATAAAGTTGGCGGTAAGCATTTTTACCGCTGACGGGGCGCGCTTTTTGAATGCGTATCCAGTCTGCGGCGGTTTTCTGATAGTGTTCTTCGCGGTTGCTGAGCAATTTGAGCAGCCCTGCCTCCCGCGCTTCGATATTCCGATTTCCGGCTGCGGCGAAAAGTTTGCTGTAGCATTGCCAGCGTAAGCGGTGATAAAAAGGGCTTAGTCCGCCTAGGCTGATATTGATCAACACCGCGCGGCCGATTTCTTCGGGATAGCTGAGCAGCCATTCCCAACCGACCATGCCGCCCAAGGAGATGGCAATCAGCGTTGCGGGTTTGCCGAGCGCGCTTTGTTCGAGCGCTTGCGTGCGGACTTTCTCTAGGATGCCGTTGACCGTGTTCGGCGAGATCTCCCGAAAATAAGGCCCCGCGCCGGGTAAATCGAGCAGGGTCAGTTTTGCATGCGGAAACGCGGCTTTAAGTCGTGGCACGAAATCTCCCCAGTGTGCGGATTCCCGAGTCAGTCCGCGCAGCAAAATAAAATGTTCCGAAAGTTGTTCAGGCATACCACATCTCCAACGCTTTTTGAGTATTCAGGTGCTTTTGCTGTTCGTTCAGTTGTATCCAGGTTTTCGGGTAAAGCAGGCTGCGGTGCAAAAAGTCGAACAGCAAAAAGTGCCGCCGGTAGATGCGTTGTTGTCGGTGAGGCAGGATCGGATGGAACAAGCCGTGGCGTGAAAAAAGATGCAATGGACTCTTGCGCAGCCAGAGCCAGGAACCCATTTCGAGTGTCAGCGGCAGGAACAGGCGGTCATCGGGCGCCTGCTCGGCAAATTGGTCGAACAGATAATCCCATAAGTCGCCGTTGATCAGATATTCGGTGCAGGTCGGTTCGATCTTGTAGATATGATAGGGATAGCAGCGGTCGAAATTTTCTTTTAGCGCCAGCGTTTCGGCCAGGTGGCTGAAGGGCGTCTTGCGCGAGGCATAGGGAAACCATAGTCGGTCGCGAAGGCCGAATCCGGAATGAAGATCGACGGCAATCGACAATGTAGCGTTAAAAAGATGTTTTTCGACCACGCGGCACAGCGCTTGTGCCTCTTTCTCCATTTTTCCTTCAATGCCGCGGTACCAGGGCAGGCGGTGGCTGATGCGTTGTCCGCAATAAAGCTTGGTGGCGCCTTCGGCTTCGATCGGCGCATTGCGCATTAGGTCGACGCCGTTGCCGTTCGCACGCGTGCCGACATAGACGCCGACCGGATTGACCAGCGGCACGAAGATTAGCCGCGACTTTTGCAGTCTGCCGGCAAATTCTTCGTCCCAATCGAGCAGTCGGCTGATCGTTTGCATAAAGGACAAAATCACTTCCGAGCCGATTTTTTCGAGGCCGTGCACGCCGCCGAAAAAAGCCAAGGCCGGCGCCTCCGGCTGATTTGAACCGAGCGTGATGCAATGAATCGGAAATTGGTGTTTCTTATAGGGAATGTGGTCGATGATTTCGCAGTGCGCCCGGCCGCCGAATTGCTCGATGATGCGCTCGAGCTGGTCGAGTTCCGCTAAGTGAATATCCGCCATGATGATTATTGTTATTCCCGGGATGAATTGAGCACAGTAGGGCAGAGGGGGTTTGCTGGCGCGCTACTCATCCAACTGGCAACCATTTCATTGTACTCAATCCTTTGCCGAGTTGACAGCAGGCCGCGCCGTTATTTTGCCTGTGTGATTTTCTGGCGTAGGTAAGGCAATTTGTCCGCAAAATCATCAGACGCCAGGGTCGTCTCGATCAGACCTCTGGCTTCGCTGCTGACCCAGTTGCGGGTTTTTCCTTCGCTGTCAATTGGCGGCAGAAAGTCGACGTTGACTTCGATCCGTTCCATCGCCAGCATCTTTAACAAATGCGCGACGAATTCGTCATCGCCGATGAACGGCGCGGTTTCCTTCGCTGCTCCCAGATAACGAATTGCCGCCGGTTGAATTGCGGCTTTGGTCAGCAGCGCGGGTTGAAAGAGCGATGCATGAAAATCCATAACCTGATCGCCGGCAGTGGTCGTTCCTTCCGGAAACACCAGGATATTGCCGTTCTGTCGCAATTGCCAAGCCATCGTTTCGGTGGTTTGAACAATCTGTCTTTTATCGCCCCGGCGAATAAAAACGGTGCCGGCCTGCCGCGACAAATAACCGATCACCGGCCAGCCGGCAATGTCGCTCTTCGCTGCAAAACAACCGGGTACGAACTGGCCCAGGACGATGATGTCCAGCCAGGAAATGTGGTTGCTCACGATGAAAGCCGGGCGTGAGGCGACATTGCCTTTTTTCTCGACTTCAAGCTTCAGGATTCTGCTAAAAACATTCAGCCAGCGTATTTTGATCGAGTCCCTAAAGTGTTTGGCCCGGACAGGAGGCAATAGCAGTTCGATGGCCGGAAAAAGCCCTCCGGCGATAAGAAATCCTAACAAGAACAGTAGAGCCAGCCGAAGCGCTTTAGAGTACAGCCGAAATTTCGCTTTCATTGGCGGTTTGACTGTCTCTCAGGTAGTGTTTGCTGTAGCGTTGTTCCAATTGTTCGAGCGGCAGCAACATCAATAAATCCATGCAGTTGAAGTCTTCGTCCCAAAACGGTTCGCCGCACACCAGTGCGCCGAAACGCAGATAAGCCTTCAACAGCGGCGGAATGCCCGATTCGTCGCGCCGGCAGCGCAAATGCTCTGGCACCGGAATGGTCGGTGTGGTTTTCAATCCCATCGGCGCGAGATTTTTCTGATCGATATGGCGAAATACCGCATCGACCGCATAACCGCTTGGACCCGGGGTGATGCTGGCACAGCCCAGCAGATAGTGATAACCGCCTTCTATCGCGTATTGTGCGAGAGCCGACCACAGGGTTGTCAATACCGCGCCGCCGCGGTAGTCCGGATCGACGCAGGTGCGGCCGATTTCGAGAAAACGGCCGGGGAGGGCCAGAATTTGGGTCAGGTCGAATTCATCCGCAGAATAAAAGCGGCCGAGCAATTGTGCCTGCTCTTGATTTAATAGACGGGTATAGCCGGCGATTTTATTTCTCTGATTGTCATAAACGATCAAGTGATCGCAATAGGTATCAATTTCGTCGTAATCCAGCTCTTCTGATGCGGACTTGAGCCTGGCTCCCATTTCCCGGCCGAAGACCCGGTAGCGGAGCTCTTGCGCGGTTTTGATCATCGCGTCCGAGTCTGCGATAAAGCTGCTGAAGCGTTTGGTGGATGTCTCCAGGTTGGGGTTTTTCATCGGTTTCTCGAGGGTTAAAAAGATACCGATAAAGTAAGGAAATATCATGTCAGTACTGTGTCAGGACCGTTAACGCGCAATGACAAAACAATGAAGTTTTGATGACAGAGGGGCTGGGTCCGTTGAATTAAGGCTATATCCCGGAATTAATGCATCATCAGTCTGTCATCTTAAGCGGCAAGATTATCACTTAGGAGAGGGTTCCTCGCTTTTGTTCTGTTGAAAAGAAAGGGCGCATTAAAATTGATTGGCTCAAACCGACCATGATCAGCCAACCGGATAACCGAAAAATCGAATCACTGAAAGACAGAGCTATGCGAGAGTAATCTGACCGGAGGCGTTCGTCTGAGGCTAAAGCTCCTTACGCAAAATCGGGAAGTCATTTCCTAGCTTTGGGCATTTCTGGCAAAGCGCAGATTAAAGGCTATCGTCACGCGATCTTCATCGCTGTCGTTGGGGTAAACCCAGTGCCGTAAATAGGACGGGAACATCAACAACATTCCGGCTCGCGGTTTCATGACGAACTTGCTGGCGAAACAGGCTGCGCCGTCCACCGTTAATGTGCGGACATTGGTGCGGGTATCAAAAAACTCAATATTGCCGCTCAACTCCTTGTCGCCCACCGGAACGCTGACATAGTAACAGCCCGACCACACCCACGCGGGGTGATCGTGGGGGGTGTTCAGGCCACCGCGAGGCAGCACATTGATCCAGCCCTCCGCCTGAATCTGGTAATGAGTGAAATCGAAACTCGGAGAAATATTCATGGTACAAATCTGTACCGCTTGAACAATATGGTCCTGCAGAACCCGGCAGCCCGGCTCCGTGCGCCCGAAAAAATCGTCTTCCGAATGCCAGCCCTGCCAGTTACTGCGATCCAGCCCCGGTGAAGCAGCACGACGCGCTAACGCTTCGGCCAACAATTGAGCATTTAGCGCCTCCGCATCCTCCAGCTCGGCGAATAAAATAAGGGCTGAACACCTTTCAACTTCAAACTTCCCATACTTTCTCCAATAAAAAACGCGCGGCAGTGGATACCGCCGCGCGTCAACGATCTATTTGCCGATTTGTTGTATCAATAAATCGGCATCATAGGACCCGCTTAGTTGTGTGCGTGATTGTGTTCGTTTTCGTTTTCGTCTTCGTTCTCATCCTTGAGTTCAACTTCCGGACGGGACATCAGCAGTAACTGACCACCTTCAACGAGTTCGACTGGATTGGCGCCGGCATTGATCGCACCGATGCCCTGCAGGTAAGATGCAGAGGCATGATCCTGCGCGACCAGCAAGCTGTAGCGTTTGTCGTCTTCACGGTCCAGGATGCGAGTCACATCGATCACGCCGGAAGTTTCTTCGTCCTTGGTATGCGAACCGGCAGTAAACAGGCCTGTGGTGCTATCGATATCGCCGAATAAAAGAGGATCGAATTTGGAAAGCAGCGTCAGGTTGCCGTTGATAGGCGCGTACTGCCACACTTTGCCATTGTGCTCGGCATTGCCCACATCTTCCTGTAGCGTCAGGGTGCCATCGGTATTCACGCTGATGTTGTCGAACATGTTGGGCTTTGGTCCGCGCGTAACGACATCCCAGTTTGCGGTATCGACAACCACGTCTATGGTGCCGCCGGTGTAATCGTCGTTAAAGTTAAGCTTCCACAAACGCGTGCCGCCCTGTTGGGTTTTTCCTGCCAAATCCGTCTGATCAAGCCGGTCGGTGGTCACGAAGTAGAAAGTCTTGGCGTCGGCCCAGGCACCGTCTTCCGGACGAGAGAAAGTGGTGACATTAGGATCGGTGACGGCGTCACTCAGCGTAAAGCTGGTGCCGCTTACAATGCGGGTGGTACGGGTAGTTGTGTTGAGAAACTCGTCTGCGGTTGCACCATTTGCATCATTGGCGCCCTCAACCTTGATGAACTTCACAACGCCATTGGTCAGGCCGGCCTTGTCGACTTCGCTGCCGGTATCGGTTTTGTTGCCCACGTAGACAGCAACCGTGTTAGTCATGATGCCGGTACCGCCGTCGTTGGTGCCGATCACCACGGTTTTGTCGCCGGAATTGGGATTGGCCAGCAGGTTTTCCCAGCCGCCCACGGCAGTGATACCGGAGCCGTTGGTGGCCAGGTTGAATTTGCCGAGGATGTAGGTTTCGCCTTTGTCGCGCCCGCTGGCGACGTGAGCCAAGGCATAGCCGGTAGAGCCGCCTTCTTCACCATTCAGGAATATACGCGCCTTGCTGCCCAGCTTGCTTTTCTTATTGTAGAACGCGCTACGAAGAGCTAGGTCGGCGGAGCAAAAACGGCTAAAACTGACGTTGCTAAGCAAAGCACCATCAATCCCGTGAACATTCTTGATCAGGTCGCCGCCAGAAATGACCTGCAGCGTATTCTTGTCGATAACCCACTCGGATACGAAAGCCCCTTTACCTCCATGGGCACGAGCTACACCCAGAGCGTTGCCCAATTCGTGATTCATCAATACGGTAAACGTGCCATCATCGTTTCCATAGGCACCCAGACCATCGGGCAGGCCTACCATGTGGTAGGTGCCTACAGCATCGCCCGCAGTCAGAACGGAGGTAAAATTAACGTCTGGGGCAACCGCTTGCAAATAAGGGGCTGCGCTTGAGCTAATACCTTGATCAGCCATCGCAGGAACAGCCATTGCGACCAGAGCGACGTTGATCATGGCAGGAAGTGTTTTCATTTTCATCTAAGTACTCCTAAAACATCAGCATTGTGAATTGTCGAAAAACAATGTTGGGAATTGTCTTTCGAGCGGCAGCGAGCTTGCTGCGACGATGCATAAACTAAACTGGCAACGTTACATTCTGACGAAAAATGAAAGGAATTTATGAGTCATTTGCGCTCATGGTTAGATCTCCTGAATTGTCAAGGCCATTTAGACGTCTGGTGTAGCGGGTGAGGTTAAGATTTTGATTCAGGCCGAGAGAACTCGACTACCAAAGAGTAATGTCCATAACGCAATCATTCCGTATCCTTCATCATTTCGTAACAGTCGATTATTAAAATCCGGGCTAAAATCGTAATAATTAAATGACTTCATGAAATTTGCGCTGGTATGTTTGCAAGCCGCTTTTATTTTGGCGGCAGGTTTGTCCTTATCGAATGATCAAGTGCCGGTATTTGCAATGGGCGGCGGACCCCAGCATATTTTCCTGACAACTTCATTTCCAACCGCAAATCTCCCGCCGGTCACTTTCGACCAAGCAATCATTGCTTCACCACTGCTTGATCAATCGCAAGGCAGGCCGTTGATTGTCGTTCCGGCTTCCAATGGTGTCATCGCAATGCTGGATGCCGAAACCGGTGCGCCGGATTGGAAGATTGCGGCGCCGGCGCCTGGAGGCCAACAGACTGAACTGGTGTCGACGCCGGTGATTGTCGGCGATAAGCTGATTATCATTTATCAATGCCTCGATCATGGCGTGCGCATGAGCCATCGCATCGCGGTGATCGACATGGCGAACAAAAAGCTGGATGAAGCTTTTCCGGTGTTAGAGCTTTATGCCGAGAAACCTTCAGCCGACGGCCTGGCTATCGTCAAATTCAATCCTCCGACCGCATATTCGCACGCGGCATTGAAGCATGCCGCTAAAAAAGACGGCGGGCTCGGCATCATTTATGCGTCTTTCGGCAATGCCGGCGATACCCAGCCTTTTCATGGCTGGCTGTTTGAAATCGACCTGGATGCCTGGCGCCAACAAGGGGCGAATCAGGCGGTTACTGCGACATTATTGACGACGGCGGAAGCCGAATGCCCCGTGACGATTGAATCCGGCACTCAGGAAATGATTTGCGGCGGCGGTATTTGGACGCCGCCCGGACCGCAAATTTACCCAGCGGGCGACAGTTATGAAATCTTCGTGCCGACCGGTAATGGTCAGGTTGATTTGTCACGGCGCGATTATGCGAATACCCTGATGCGCCTGAAACCCGGACTCGAATTCGATCCAGGCTGCGATGCGCAGCTATGTTCGAATTTCGATCCAGCCGATCCTGACAAGGCTTGCATGGCGTCCTGCAAGAATTTGTTCATTCCGCGTCTGGCTGACCAAAATGCGCCTTTGAAACCCGCGAGCGGGGATTGCGAGAATAAAAGCTATGCGGAATGCCTAGCCTGGATGGATTACGATCTCGGAGCGAATGCGCCGGTCAAGGCGACTTTACGTGACGGACGTTCAGTGCTGATCCAGGCGGGCAAGGACGGAGGCGTATCCTTATTGGATACGGATCATCTCGGTACCCAATTTGACCGACTGCAAATTGCCCAGGTCTGCGGCGCGGCCCAAGATCCCTGCAAGATGTCATGGGCAGGCATGATCGTGACGCAGCCGGTGTTGAGTTATGTTGATGATGCTCCGGTCGTGATGATTCCGACCTTTGTCCCGGATCATACGCATCCGGCCGGGTTGGTCGCATTGAAGATCGTGTCTGCAAACGGGGCTCCGAAATTCAAGCGGCTCTGGCAATATCCCGATCCCGCGAGCGCGGAAGCGAAACAGGTCTTTCGTTCGCATCCCTCGTTGCCGGTGTTGTCGAAGTTCGCTAAAACCGGAGATGATGTGGTTTGGATCATCGATATCGGCATGCAGGGAACGATTTACGGTATTCGCGTCAAGGACGGCAAGCTGCTGGTTAAGACGTTGATGAAGGGCACCGGCCGCCCGTTGTCGGCGCCGGTGGTTCACAATGATATGCTTTATGCGGCGTCAACCTTGCCAACCACCAATCAAGCTATTCTGGAAGGTTATAAAATCGAGGTAACGCCATAGCGAGGCTCGTGATAGTTTACCTGTTTTCCTTTTCCAGCGTTTGCTCCCTGCCGATCAATCCGGCGATTTCGTGCAATTGTTCCGCGATCAGTTCGATCAGATCATCCACGGTGATGATTCCGGCCAGCGCGCCGGTTTTATCGACTACCGGCAGTCTCCGTATACCTTTTAGACGCATGAGTTTGATCGCATCGAATATGCTGTCGTCTTCTTGAGCGAGCACCAGGTCGCGGCACATCAGATCGCCTACCGTGACCGAACCGATTGCAGTCTCCTTCGCGATCAATTCGATCACAATATCCCTATCCGTTACGATACCGATCGGGTATCTTGATCCCTTGCGTTCTTCAACGATGACCACATCGCCAGCGTGATATTCACGCATCAGTTTGGCGGCTTCGAGAATGCTGTCGTCTTTGGCGGCAACCAACACTTCACGATTGCATACGGTTTTAAGAGTCATGATACGTCCTTTTTAAGGAAAATGTCTCTGTGGGATTATGTTTCGCGGATTTAATTCAAATTTCGACCAAATTAACAATTGAGGCAGATGAAAAATTAATCATCAGTTCGCAAGTTGTTTGTCAATGGCAGTCTCTGAAAATGAACTATTTTAAAGAAGTAGGTGACTTATAAGGTAGGAAATTTCAGAGCAGGTATTTTTAGGTGTGGCATATTAAGCCGGGGGCCGGCAAAGGTGTGCACTAAGATAGCTCAAGTTATGAACGGAAAGCACTGCTTTAGTGCTAAGGGGGCCGACTGCTTAAAATTGATTTGAAGTTTTTGCTATTTGTTGTAAATAACCACAGCAAATAGAATAAATGGCATGATAAATGCCTATAATTTTTGCCAAGCAAACTTTCTTGGCGTTTTCCTTTTCAATGTATTAAGGAGACTATTATGGCGGCTTTTGTATTTTCCTGCCTGTTATTGATGCTGATCGAAGTACATCGGCGTGAACTGGCGACTCGTCAAAAAAGCGCGTCAACGGCTCGGTATCGTCCCCAACGGCAGCGCGACGGGCATCGGTGACATTTTATTTATCGAAAATGCGGTTTTCTATGATTCATCATTTCAACCCTCCTTGCCATGCTTAAGATTGGAAGGAGGGAGGATTTGTCCATTCGCCGCTGTATCCCTATACAGTTTGTCTCGCTTTTCTAATCCTTAAGCTGTTCGATTCCCGCGGACAGGTTTGGCTGCGAGGATCCTACATGCTCGACAAAACTCTGTCCATTATACTAGCCGGAGGCGCCGGCGCTAGATTGCATCCGTTGACGGCCGAACGGGCCAAACCCGCGGTCCCCTTCGGCGGCAAATACCGCATTATCGATTTCACTCTATCAAACTGCCTGCATTCCGGTCTGCGGCGCATTCTGGTGCTGACGCAATACAAATCGCATTCCCTGCAAAAACATTTGCGCGACGGCTGGTCGATTTTTAATCCGGAAGTTTCCGAATACATTACTCCGGTGCCGCCGCAGATGCGTACTGGCGGTTCCTGGTATTCGGGCACCGCCGATGCGATCCTGCAAAATTTGTATCTGCTCGAACGCAGCAACGCCACGCATGTGCTTATTCTGTCCGGCGATCATATTTACCGGATGGATTACGCGGCTCTTCTGCATTTTCACCGCGACCAGGGCGCGGAGTTGACGATTGCCTGTATGCAGGTGCCGCTTGCCGATGCGAGCAGTTTTGGCGTGATGTCGGTCGACCCAGCGCAACGAGTGCGCGAGTTTCACGAAAAGCCCGCGCATCCCCGGTCGTTGCCGGACGACCCACAACATGCGCTCGCTTCGATGGGCGTCTATGTGTTCACTATTGATTTACTCTGCCGGGAACTGAAATTCGACCACGAACTGACCGAGTCGAGCCATGATTTCGGCAAGGACATAATTCCACGGCTGATCGATAAGCAACGGGTATTCGCCTACCGTTTCGGCGGCGAAGGCGGGCGCGTGACGCCGGACCGCTATTGGCGCGATGTCGGCACGGTTGATTCCTACTACATGGCGAACATGGATTTGTTATTGCCCGTGCCGCCGATCAATCTGTATCAGCCGGACTGGTCGATCCGGACTTATCCCGGTCAATATCCGCCGGCTCGGATGGCGCCCGGTGCCTCCGGGCGGGCGGGCCATTTCGACAACTCGCTAATTTGCGGCGGCGCAGTGATCAGCGGCGGCACGGTCAGGCATTCAATCCTGTCTCCGCAAGTCCGCGTCGATGACAATGCTCTGGTCGAGGATTCCATTCTGTTTGACGGCGTTCAGGTAGGTGCTGGCGCGCTGTTAAAGCGCTGCATTATCGACAAGGATGTGCGGGTGCCGCCCGGTGAGAAAATCGGCGGCAATCCCGCAGTCGATTCGGCGCATTTTACCGTTTCGGAAAGCGGCGTGACGGTGGTACCGAAAGGTTATTGTTTTTAGCCCGGATGAGCCTTGGCCGTGTCAGCTGGGATGGGCCGCCAAGCATTAGCCCATCCGAGTAGATTTATGACTTTCCGGTTAACGTTGCAAGTTATAAAGCACGTCGTTCGCTTTATCTTTCGCATCTTCTTTTTTGATGGCGCCTTGTTCTGACCTTTCCTGGCCGAATTTGGTAATCATGTCTTCCCAACTCGAATATTGCTCATAGCCTTTGAAACCGGCATTCTTACGCTGTTGGTAGATGTCTCTGCCTATATCGATGATTTCGAGCGGGGTTTTACCGTCAACAGCTTCCAAAAATCCGGCATCGCTTTTTTGCGCATCGCGGATGGTCCAAAACGACACTTCGAATTCGATGCGCTTTTCGGCCGGCAACCGTTCCTTCAGCATTTTGACCGATTTATAGGCGGTGCGGATATTGTGACCGTTGACTTTTTCGCCTCTTCCGCAGGCAGATAAAAGCGTACAACTCAGCACGAAAATAAGGAATACAGAAATTTTTTTCATTAGGCTGCCTCTGTGTGTTACGGATCGGAGTTAAGTGGTTTTTGTTTGCTTTTTGTTGTTAATTTATAACGCCTGATCTTCAAAAAACTCGGTAAAATGATCGGTCATTATAACCCAAGCAAAGTCTTATGCTGGAATTTATCCAATTACTGAAGCAGCGTTATCAGACGATTTTACAGCAGGCCCGTCTCGAATCCGTCAAGACGGTTTATCAGCAACGCATCGATCAGTTGCTGATGGCGGAAGCGTTTTTACGCAAGGGCGCACTGATCGATTCGACGCCGCTGCCGCCATTGCAAATCGCGGTCGTCGGGCCGACGCAGGCAGGCAAAAGTACATTGGTGAACGTGCTGCTGCAGTCCGGCGCGGCCGGGGTCAGTCCGCTGGCGGGTTATACGGTGCATCCGCAAGGTTTTTGCCATCGGGTCAGACGCGAGGATTGCAGCGGCCTGCAACGTTATTTCGGGCGTTTTCAGCAATTGTCGCCGATGCAATTGACCAAAGAGCGGCACGATTGTTTTTCGTTGTCGGACTCGGCTTCGCATTCTTCCTTGTTGCCCGAATGCGTGCTGTGGGACACGCCCGATTTCGATTCGATCGACTCGGCGACTTATCGCGAAGGCGTGATCCGGACCATCGCGCTAGCCGATGTCGTCGTGCTGGTGGTCAGCAAGGAAAAATACGCGGATCAGTCGGTCTGGGATATGATGGCGACGCTCGAAGCCTTGCGTCAGCCGACTGTGATCTGTCTGAATAAACTCAACGAAGGTTCCGAAGCCCTGATCGTGCATTCGTTACAAGAAAAATGGCAACTGGCCCGGAAAGATCCGTTTCCGGACGTCGTGCCGCTGTATTATCAGAAACAATCCGGCTTGCCGGTCTGGCCCGAGGCCCAGCAGGCCTTGCTGCCGCGGCTGGCCAAACAGGTCTCCTATAAGAAGCATGCGCGTTACGAGCAGGAACTGCTGCACTATTATTGGCCGCAATGGCTGGAGCCGATTAATCACGAACATCAGGCGCTTAATGACTGGCATCAGCTGATCGAGCAAATGATCAAACAGGCGCTGGACAATTATCAGCGTGATTTTTTGAATCATCCGCATCATTACGAAACCTTTCAAATTGCCATGGCCGAGCTATTGACCCTGCTTGAAATTCCCGGTTTAGCCAGCGTGCTGGCCGGTACGCGCCGGGCTTTGACGTGGCCGGTCAGGCAATTGATGAAGCTGGGCCGCAAGAAAGCCTCGTTGACCGAAACCAGCCATGAAGTCGCGCTGCTGAATCAGATTGCCGAACATGCCTTGCTGCAAATGGCCGATAAATTGCGCGACAAGGCCGAGGAGCATCAACAACGCTTGTGGTGGCGGGATATGAGCGCGGTGTTGCGCAGCAGGCGTCCGGAAATGCTGACCGATTTCGATGGCGCGGTCAGGCATTATCACCTGACCTTTCAACAGGACGTCGAAAGCGCCGCGCACCGATTGTACCGCAAACTGCAGGAACAGCCGTTATTGCTGAACAGTCTGCGCGCGACGCGGGTGACGACCGATGCGGCGGTGATTGCGTTGGCCTTGCATACTGGCGGCATCGGTGTGCACGATCTGGTGATCGCGCCGTCGCTGTTGACGGTGACCTCGCTGTTGGCGGAGAGCGCGATCGGCAGTTACATGCGTAGCGTCGAGGCCGATTTGAAAAAGAATCAGTTGAACCAGGTTAAACAGGCGCTGTTCATCGAGGCGCTGCGCGACAAATTGTTGCCTTTGCCGAAACAATTGTCGGGGCTTTCGCATTTTAATATTACGCCCGAGCAATTACAGGAAGCGGAAAACCACCTGAAGGAAAAACGCCATGGCTTACGATTACTCTAATTTGGTCGAAAACACTCGGCTGTGGGTTCGGCAGGCGGCGGCCGCGGGATGGATAGACCCGGAGATGCTGGAACAGGAAAAAACGCTGCAGGCTGGCACCCCGAATGCATTGTTTACGGAAGTGCAGGGCCGGCCGCTGTTGGCCGCATTCATGGGCGGAACCGGCGTCGGCAAAAGCTCGTTGTTGAACCGGCTGGCAGGCAAGGCTGTTGCGCGGACCGGCATCGAAAGGCCGACCTCTCGCGAAGTGACTTTGTTTCATCATCGCTCGGTCGCGCTTCAGCATCTGCCTGAAAATCTGCCGATTGCCAGCGTCAAGATTGCACAACATGATGACGAAGCGAAGCGGCACATCGTCTGGATCGACATGCCCGATTTTGACAGCATCGATCAAAACAACCGGCATCTGGTGCTGGAATGGCTGCCGCATATCGATGTGCTGATTTATGTGGTCAGTCCCGAGCGCTATCGCGACGAGAAAGCCTGGCGGCTGCTCTTGGCCGAAGGCGCGCGGCATGCCTGGCTGTTCGTATTGAATCAGTGGGATCGAGGCCAGGTAGAACAATTCGAGGATTTTAAACGCCAGCTCGGCAAGGCCGGTTTTGTCGAGCCGATCATTTTCAAAACCATCTGCGCCGAAGAGAGACAGCCGGATGAGTTCGCGGAACTGGCAGAGACGCTGACCGCCCTGGCGAACGACCATACCGTGCGGCAACTCGAACAACGCGGTTTGCAGGCTCGTCTCGATGTACTGCGGCAGACGCTCGAGCATTACCGGCAGGCCTTGGCGAAGGAGGCGGCGCTCATGACGGTGGCCCCGCTTTGGCAACAGCAATGGCAGCGTACCGTGCACTTGTTACAGGAAGGCTTTACTTGGCCGGTGAAGCAACTGGCCAATTACTATGCGGAACATGCGGTCGGCCTGTTGACGAATCTTGCGGCCGGCAAATACCCGTCGGCCAAGGCCGACGCGATAATATGGGACCCCTGGGCCAAAACCCGCTTCGACGATGCGCTCGATGAATTCGTACTGCAGGCCGAGCAGCGCGGCATTCCCGCGCTCCCACTGAAGCAGCAATTGGCTCCGTTGCGCGACAAGGCGCCGAAAATCATCGAAACCCAGAGCGAACTGGCGGTCAGACAGGCTCTCGCAAATCCCGGCAATGCACTCCAGCGAACCTTGTTAAGCGCGGCGCGCATCGCCGAAATCCTACTGCCCCTGGCCGCGCTCAGTTGGGTCGGTTATCAGGTGTTCACCGGTTTTCAGCAAAGTAATCAGACCCATTCGGCTTATCTGGGCGCCGATTTTCTGATTCACAGCAGTCTGATGGTCGCGATCAGCTGGCTGACGCCCTGGTTCATCGCGAAAAAATTGAAACCGTCTTTGAAAGCCAGCGCGCAGCGCGGCTTGCAAAAAGGTCTGACGCTGGCGTTTGCAATGATCGACGGCGAAGTAATGGCGGCGATCGACCAAGCTAAAGGTTTACACGCTGAGCAGCAAAGGCAGGTCGGAGATCTACTGAGTCAATGCGCCGCCCTAGAAAACAGTGAGAAAATCGCGATCGAAAGCAGCAGCCCATTGTCGCGTATGCTGATTGAATAACCATTTGACTATTATAGGGCGCATGTTAAAGTGTGCCTTCGCCAGTCGCATCACATTGTAATTGCGTTTGCCGCGTACTCTCGAATAGCGCTCGTATAATTATAACAACAGAGGCATTCAACGTGATTCAGCTAACCTATATTAGCACTCCTACCCGCTCCATGAGCAACGACGACCTCATGGACATCCTCAATAACTCTCGCCACAATAATGCTTGCCTCGGTGTCTCCGGAATGCTCCTGTACACCGGCGAAGCGTTCATACAGGTCTTGGAAGGTGAGGAGAAGGTCATTGATGAATTGGTAACGGACATCAAAAAGGACCCCCGGCATAAAGAATTTCGCATCATTGAAAGAAAAAAAATCACGGCGCGCGAATACGCCGAGTGGTCGATGGGGTTCAAAAGGGTGGATAAGGATGACCTGCGTCTCGTGCCGGGATTGAATAAGTTTTTTGAGACCGACCTGAGCGGTAGTTTGAGCGCGGATAAATCCGATTTGATCAACAAGTTGACCCACCATTTCCTGAGCGAAAGTAAAAAGAAAAATATCCACGATGAATTGTCCCTGGATCAGGAGGACAAATTCATCTATTTCCTGCATGCGATGATTCGTTTCGGCGTCAAGACGCTGGCTTTATTGATGATGCTGACCGTGCTCTGGTGCGTCTTCGACGTGATGGTCGTCATTTACCAGGAAATCTTGATTCATCCGATTAACACTCTCGGCAAATCCGAAATTCTGCATGTATTCGGTTCATTCATGATCGTTCTGATCGCGGTCGAAATTTTTATCAATATCACCTTGTATATTCGGAACGATGTGATTCCGGTCAAAATGGTCGTTGCGACGGCGCTGATGGCGGTGGCGCGAAAAATCATCGTCTTTGACTTTCATGACGTCTCGGCAATGCATGTGATCGGCACCGGCTTGCTGGTAATCGCTTTGGGCGGCTGTTATTGGCTGCTGGAGCGCGAGTTTAAAGTGCACTCGGATTAACCGGCCGAGTTTGGTCGTTCCTACAGACTTCGATTGAAGGAAAGGTTATGGAGTTTCTGCAAGATACACTGTTGTTATCACGCCTGCAATTCGCCCTGACCGCAATTTTTCACATCCTCTGGCCGCTGCTGACGGTCGGATTATCGATCTTTCTTGTCGTCGTTGAAATTCTTTGGCTGAAGACAAAAGACCGGGATTATTTTGTTCACGCACGCTTTTGGAGCAAGCTGTTTCTGCTCAACTTTGCCGTCGGCGTGGTCAGTGGCATACCGATGGAATTTGAATTTGGCACCAACTGGGCGCCGTTCTCCCGCATGACCGGCGAATTTTTCGGCAACATTCTCGGCTACGATGGCGCGATGGCATTGATGCTGGAAGCGGGATTTCTGGGCATCATGATGTTCGGCTGGAACAGGGTGCCGGCAGGCATGCATTTGTTCGCGACCATAATGGTGGCGCTGGGATCGTCGCTATCCGCATTCTGGATCATGATCGCCAACGGATGGATGCAAGCGCCCACCGGCGGCCATATCGAGGCCGGGCGCTATGTGGTCGACAGTTATGCCGAAGCCTTGACGAATCCGTATCATTACTGGGGTTATGCCCATATGTGGCTGGCCTGCATCGAGACCAGCCTGCTCGTGGTGGGCGGTGTGTCCGCATGGTACATCCTGAAGCATCGCCATCAAAGCTTGTTCCTCAAATCCTTGAAGCTGGCTTTGGCCGGCTTGTTGGCGGCGGCGCCGTTGCAGATTCTGGTCGGCGATGTGACCGGCTTATACATTTTTGAGTTGCAACCGGCGAAGGGGGCTGCGATTGAGGCGCATTGGGACACCAATCCTGCGGGGCAGGGCGCCGAATGGCATATCCTTGCCTGGCCTGACAAACAAGAACAGGACAATGATTGGGCGATCTCGATCCCGAATGCCCTGAGTCTGATTGTTGCTCATTCGCTGGACGGGCAAGTCAAGGGCTTGAAGGAGTCCGTCCCTACCGATCAGCCGCCGGCGATCGCGCTGATCTTCTACAGTTTCCGGATGATGTTTATCGCGGGATTGGCAATGGCGGCACTGACGCTGGGCAGCGCGTATTATTGGTGGCGGCAACGTCAGCTGCCGATGACACTGGATTTGCCTGCATGGTTATTGAAGACTTGGGTTGCCGCCATACCTTTGGGCTATGTCGCTACCGAATGCGGCTGGATAGTGCGCGAGGTCGGGCGTCAGCCTTGGGCGGTTTATGGTTTGTTGCGCACCGAACAGGCCGCATCGACTCTTCCCGCAAGCGCGGTCGCGACCAGTCTGGGTTTGTTCGCCGTGGTTTATACGTTTTTGTTGGCGTCATTTTTAGTGTTCGCCCGGCGTATCATCATGGCCGGACCGAATGTCGATCAACCGTTGCCGGTATTCATGCTTTCAGCCCATCCCGAGCAAGAAAAGGCATAAACATGGAACATCAAGTCTCTGAATTTTTGATCAATGCCTGGGCGTCGATATTCACCTTGATGTTGACTGCCTATGTGGCGCTGGACGGTTTTGATCTTGGCATCGGAATTTTATCATTGATGGAGCGGGACTCGTCCCGTAAGGCTGTCATGATGGAGGGCCTGAGCGGAGTCTGGGACGCCAATGAAACCTGGCTGGTGCTGCTGGGAGGCACTCTGTTCGGCGCTTTTCCGCTCGCTTATGCAGCGGTTCTCGAAGCGTTGTATGCGCCGGTATTGCTGATGCTGTTCGCGCTGATTTTTCGTGGCGTCGCTTTTGAATTTCGTCTGTATGCGCGTCGCCCGGCCGGATGGCTGTTGGCTTTCGGTATCGGCAGCTTGCTGGCGGCGCTGGCGCAGGGATTCGCGTTGGGCGGTTTGCTTGGCGGCAGGGTCCTTGACAGGGCCGGCAAGCCAGTGGAGTTTTTCGATTGGTTCAGTCCGTTTTCGGTGTTGGCGACCGTCTTGGTAATTAATCTGTATGTCCTGCTTGGAGCCTGTTATTTACTGCGCAAGTCCGATGGGGGCCTGCTTGATTCCGCTCATCGTTGGGCTTGGCGGGCTGTGCTATCGCTGGTTTTACTGTTACCGATTTTTATATGGTGCAGCACCCGGGTAATGCCTTCTGTAGGAGAGCGTTGGGGTGCTGAATCGTCTGTATTCGCAATACTGGCTAGCTGCCTTGCCATTCCGTTGCTGATGTTAATGCGAAGTCTTTATCAACGGCGTAACGGCAGCCCGTTTTTCTGGTCTTTAACTGCATTGATATTGGCGATAATAGGCTTGGTGTTAAGCCATTATCCGTTCCTGGTTCCGGGTTCCATGACACTGCATAGCGCTGCGTCGTCGACCAAAACGCTGGAATTTATGCTCTATGCAGTGGGCGGACTGTTGCCTTTTATATTGGGTTATAACGCTTATCAGTATTATGTATTTCGAGGCCACCTAAAATCGGAACATTGATCCGGCCTCATCGATGATACGAAACCGATCGTCTTGAGCTTGGCGAAAGTTTCGATTAGCGAAGGTTGCCACAAACCGAACGCTAATGCTGAAATGAAACGTATTAGGGAAGATTTTCAAAGCGCGGTTTCGATCGAACGATCAACCAATCCTCGCGGTAGTGCTGTACATAATCGGTTTTCAATGCAAGGCCTTTGATCGGAGGATTCGGTGAGGCATCGATAGAAATCACGTGGCCCTTGAGGTGTTCGTCGAGCCATTGCGGAATATCGCTGTATTGGATCACCGGCATCGGCTCTTTGAGGCGCAGCAAGAATAAAAACTGGCCCTCATATTTGCCGGCCCAGGCGATAGGTTCACCAGCCTTCAGATATTTTTGCAAATGTGTTGCCGCATCGTTTAAATGAAAGGCGTTGCCGGTCGAGCTGAAAAAACCGGCTATGCTGGTCATCAACAGAATGATTACGGATGCCGACAGGGAATACGGCGTCAAGCGGCGGGTTTTGGTTTTCAGTGCGATGCCCGCGACGCCGGTCGCGATGATCGCCAGCGGCCACCAGATTTGCCGGTTTTGCAGCCATTGATAGAGTTTGAGATTCGGTATCATCGGCAACAGCAGAAGGCTGAGACCGAACAAACAAATGACCACGAACGGCAGAAAATCGCCAATGCGCAGGTCGGCCGGTGCTCGTGCGGTCAGCGCCCGGCTCATCAACAGCGCCAAGGCTGGCATTAACGGCAGCAAATAATGCACTTGCTTGCCGCTGATCGCGGAAAAACCGACGATTCCTGCAATAAACCAAATGGCGCAGAAACGTATGGCCGGATCAGCGAAGAGTTCCTTACGGCAGATGACCTGCCAAAACCGCGGCCAAAAAAACCACGGAAATAAAATGAGCGGGGCCAATTCCAGATACCACCATAACGGCCGGCGGTGCGCAAAGCTGTTGACGACCCGGTCGGCTGTCTGATGCCAGAGCAGGGTGCCGCCGAAAGCATTGCCCGCATTCAACACGGCAGGCACGGCCCAGGCTAGGCCGATCGAAATACCGACGGCTAGCGCAATAGCGCCTTGCAGATACCATTTCGCGGGTTCGCGTTTGGCCGTCTCGCTCCAGAATAGGCCCAATAAAAAAGGCGCGAGGATATGCATGAAGACCACGGGGCCTTTCGCCAACAAGCCGAAACCGCAGCCTAGCCCATACAACGCCCAGTGCTTCCAGACCAGGCGCTTGGCGGCTTCGACCAGACCTATCATCGCCACCAGCACGCACAGCCCGAGCAGCATGTCGAACATCGAGCTGTTCAAATAAGCGCCCCAGATCAGGGTGCCGAGCAACAGCCAGGGCGCCTTGCGCATCGCGTCGATATCGCCAGGCCACAACCGGCCGGCCAAAGAGCTAAGCGCATACAAACTAAACAGCGCACAGAGCGGCGATACCATCATCAGCCAGAGTTCATTCACGCCGAACAATGCCCAGCCCAGATTGTCAATCCAGAACAACAGCGGCGGCTTGTGATGATAGGGAATGCCGTTCAGATGGGGTACGAGCCAGTCATGTCGAACCCACATGTCCCAGGCGACCGAGGCATACCGGGTTTCATCGAGAGGAATCAGTTGGTGAAAATAGAGATTGACCAGAGTCAACAACAGCCAGACCGTAAAGATGCCGGCATGGCTCTGCTGCATGAAGGCTCTGCTCTTGATCTGAGCAGCAACGTTATGAGCAGGAAGTCGGTTGTGAGCCATACGGTCGAGATCGGAAGAATCGAGTTGGGGATGTTCCATTGCAAGTAGTCTGGCAAATTAGAGGGCATTAATTTAGTTCAAGAGCTATGCCAAATCTTATTTTGCCAAGCCAATTTTTTATCTGATTGATTAATAAATAATTTATACGGCATGGTAGGGAAAATAACCGGAGGGGAGGGGGTAAAACCACCGTGTGCGGGTGAAATCCACCATTTCGATCATGCGATTTCGGGGGGGGGGGCAGTAAGGGAAAGGTCATCGGATTATTCTTGAGCGCCTGCGATTACCGGCAAACCCTTTGGAGGCAAGAGATCATGCCGTCAGTGTCTTCGCGTAAACCGCCGACATAACAAATAACGCCGTCAGCCAGAGCGCCCCGAAGCGCACGGAAACGTTGCGTGCGAAGAACACGGCATAGGCGGCCTTCAACAAATTGTTGCTGCCGCTAGCCATGACGATGGCCGCGATGATCGCCGATTTGGAAGCCAAAAATTTGCCGCTAAGCAATGCCAGAATGAAGGGGTCGATATCGGTCATGCCGACCGCAATCGCTAGCACACTCAGTCCGTCGCTGCCGAATCGGCTGGTCACATAATGCGTGACGAAGGTAAAAATCACGAACAGGATCGCGAAGATAGCCGCTGTCGATAATTCGAGAGGATGTTGGACGTCGACCGCATTCGCAAAGGGCAATGCCGGCTTCTGATAGCGGCTCAAAACAGCGACTGCAATCGTCGATAGCGCGATGATCAACGCGAACGGCGTCAATAATTCCACGGCTGCATGTCGATTGAACAGAAAGATCAGCGCAAGCAAGCGCAGATACATCATGGTGGTCGCGGTGATCAGGGCGGCCGACACAAGGCTCTCCGCCCCGGACAGATCGCGGGCGCGCCGCCCGATCACGACGGTGGCTGCCGTGCTCGAATAAAGTCCGGCCAACACCGCGGTCACCATCAGGCCGCGGTTCTTGAAGTAATAGTTGTTCAGCAGATAACTCAAATACGAAAAGCCGGAGACGATGATTACCGCCACCCAAACTTGATAGTAAGTGACCGGTAATTCGGACGCGATCGGCTGGGCCGGCAACAACGGTAAAACCACGCCGGAAATGATCAAAAACTTGGCCAGCGTGACGACTTCGTCATTTGCGAGTTGATCCGAGAATCGGTGGATCAACGGCTTTTCGCCGAGTATCAGGATCAGGACTACGACAAACAGGACCAGAAACCAGTTCGGAAACGCAATGGCGACCGGGCCGATCAGATAGATCAGCAAGGCCAGCATCGGACTGAATATCGAGTAAATGCCTTTCGCGGCAAGCTGCCAATAATAGACCAGCAGTAAAACACCCAGCAAGAAAAATCCGGCGGCGAACAGTAGTCTGCTCGGATCGAGCGAATACAGCATGAAGCCCATAATCGCGATCAGCACAGCGGTCCGGGTGCTGCCGAAATGCAGTTGGTATTGATTGATTTGATGGTAGCGTCGGAATTCCAGTCCGACCCCGAACGCAAAGGTAACCGTGATCGCAAACTGGAGCAGCAAGGGCGGGATGGTAGCGGTGAATTCCATAAATCGATCCTCTTTAAATCAGCGGGGCGCCGCTGATGTTGTACCAGTCCAATATGCTTTGCCATATTTCCTCGGCGGTCTCCGCATACCAAAACAAATCGCGGTCTTCAGGGTCGATCACACCTTCGTCGATCAAAAAATCGACATTGAAGGCGTCCTTCCAGAAGCATTCACCTACCAGTACGACCGGTGCCTGCTTTATCTTGCGGGTTTGCATCAGGGTCAAGGTTTCAAACAGTTCGTCAAACGTGCCATAGCCGCCTGGAAACACGACAAGCGCTTTGGCCCGGAGCAAGAAATGCAGCTTTCGAATCGCGAAATAATGGAAGCGGAAACACAGTTCGGGGGTGATATACGGATTCGGAAACTGTTCGTAAGGCAGATTGATGTTCAGGCCGACAGTCAGCGCGCCACTATCGTAGGCGCCGCGGTTGGCCGCTTCCATCAGACCGGGGCCGCCGCCGGTCATGATCACGCAGGCGCGCTCGGGCGCCTGCCGCCGCGAATCGCCGACCAGGCGGCCGAATTCGTGGGCAATATTGTAGTAGTGGCTTTTTGCATAAATTCGTTCTGCGGTTCCGAGTTTTCTGAGCAAGACAGGATCGCCAGGCTTGCTTTCGAGCGCAGCCTTTAGGCCATCGACCTTCCGCTTGGCCTCGCCGGGTTCCTTGATGCGCGTGCCGCCGAACACCACGATCGTATTTCTGATCTGGTTTTCCTGGAGCGTCTGTTCGGCTTTGAAAAAATCGACTTGCAAACGGAACGCGCGCAGTTCGTCCTGATTCAGAAAATCGACATCCTGATCGGCCTGCCGATAGCTGGCGCTGGAAAGTATTTTTTTCAAGCGCTGCGGCGCTTCGGGATCTTCCTCGGCGGCTTTGGGGATTTGCAAGGGTAAGGGTTCCGATCTTTCTCCGGCAATCGGTTTTTGACAAGGCCTTGGATGAGCGTCGTGTTCGTTCATGCTTTTTTATTAAATGGGATCTAAGAAAACTGTTTATTTAAGGTTTAACGGAAGTGGAAAAAACAAAGAGGCCGAAAGGAGGCGCCGATATTTGATCGTATTGCGCGGACTCTCATTCGAAACTATAGCTGGCCAGACAAATTGCTAGAAATTCGGGGGACATTCTTTGCAAATGTACCAAGGCATCATCAAATCCTGGAAGCAGGACAAGGGGTATGGCTTTATTAAAACGGGCGCCGCAGAACAAGACATTTTCATTCATAAGTGCTTAGCAGAAAGTAAATTGGTATTGAGAGCCAAAACCAGCGCCGATTTCATCGATAGCCTCCTCAAGTTCGGTAGGCGTAAACGATTGGAATGGCAGCCACTCGTATTTCATT
>NZ_JAXUHN010000079.1:0-23576 GCF_035916875.1 Methylomicrobium sp. Wu6 | reverse complement strand
GGAATGCCCCGATCCTAATGCTTGAGTGGGTTAATAGGACGGCGCAAGGCGCCTGACAGACATGGGGTTATGTTGAAAACGCCAATGCGTCCAACAAAATTCCGGTCTATGCTCGGCCTCAAGTCCGACAGGCTCCTAGAAGGACATTAAATCGGAGCTGAAGCTGGCTATCAAAACAAAAGAAAATATTCCCATCTTCCTAACCTAAAATCCAGAATTTTCTTTCCCATAGGACGAGAATATCACCAGTCTTTTTCGCGTTTGCGGATGGCTTGATAAATGGCTTCCATCGCATCGATGAAAGAATGGTCGTTTGACCAAAAGGCCGGAAAGTCACCGCCTTTTTTGATTAACAGCGCCGGAATGGACGCCGGTACGGCCGACGGTAAGTTCTCTGGTAGACGTTTGCAACCATGCCAGAAGTCGCCGGGTGTCATGCGGGGTGCAAGCGGGTGTGTTTTTGCGCGCGTGAAGTAGCTGTCCACGCTGTCAAAGCCAGCGTTCTGTTCCCCGATGGCCGCCGCCAACGCCTGGCCCAGCGGCGTTTTTTCCAATTCTTTTTGCAATTCGTCGCGTTCCAGTCCGCGCAATTCGAACAATAAGAACGGGTCGCGGTCCAGTTGCGCCGCGAGGAAATAATACAGGCCGGCGATGTGCTTGCACGGGTTGGCGTAATCCGGGCAGGAGCAGTCGGTTTTCAGGTCTTTGTGGCTGTAAGGAAGCAAGTTGAGTTTCAGTGTCCGAAACACGTCTTCGATATTATCCGGCACTTCGTTCAGCAACAGGCGGGAAATGAACGCGGCGCGGCTGCCGAGCATTTGAATCAGTTGCTGCCACTGTTCGGCGTCGATCGACTGGAAGACGATACTCGTTTTGTAGAGAGGTTCCTTGTAGACACCGTAATAAGGATTGATGTTGCCCCGGATCGTCGCGCTGACCAAGCTGCCTTGCCGCTTCCAGTTTCGGATGCGGTCGTTATTGGCGTAGCCGCGCCCCCGTGCCAGCCTTGCCGAATCGGTGAAGGATTCCAGCGCTTCGATAAAGCGTTGTCCCCACCTGGTGCGTAACGTTCTCATGGGTCACTCCAATACCGCTGCTTGATTGAGGCGAATGAGCTGCTTGAAAGCGGCGTTATTGAGTTGCGTCAGCCAGGACTCGTCGTTGCCGACAATGGCACCGGCGATTTTCTTTTTGGCGTCGATCATTTGATCGATGCGCTCCTCCAGCGTGCCCAGGGTGGTGAATTTGTGCACGAAGACATTTTTCGTCTGGCCGATGCGGAAGGCACGGTCGGTGGCCTGGTCTTCGACCGCGGGATTCCACCAGCGGTCGAAATGGAACACATGATTGGCGCGTGTCAGCGTGATGCCGACACCGCCCGCTTTCAGCGACAGAATAAACACCGCCGGCGGCGTTTCCGGATTTTGAAATTCGGCGATCATTTTCTCGCGCGTATTCCGTGCCGTGCCGCCGTGCAGATAATAAATCTGGCAATCGAGTTGACTGCGGCAATAGCGTTCGAGGCGTGCGCCGATTTCGGTGAACTGCGTGAAAATCAGCACGCTTTCGCCTTCGGCCAGGGCGTCGGCGAGTAGATCGCCGAGCCGTTCCAGTTTATGCGAGCGTTCGGCGGTGAACGCGCTGTCATCCTGAAGAAACTGCGCCGGATGGTTGCAGATTTGCTTGAGTTTCATCAGAGTCGACAACATCAGGCCCTGCCGCTGAATGCCCTCGCTGGCTTCCAGCTGCTGTTCGACATCGCGCACCACGGCTTCGTACAACGAGGCTTGTTCCTTGCTGAGATTGCAGTATTGCTTGTTCTCGACTTTGTCCGGATGATCGCCGGGTCGGTCTTGACTCGGCGCAAAATGAACGGCTCCACCAGGCGCTTCAACATCGCAGACTTCATGGGATCGTTGTCGCGCTGAATCGGGGCCTCAAAGGCTTTACGGAAAGCGCTTTGCTTGCCGAGGTAGCCCGGATTCAGGAAATTGAAGATCGACCATAAATCCAGCAGGCGGTTTTCTACCGGCGTGCCGGTCAGCGCCCAGCGATAGTCCGCGTCCAGCTTGAAAATCGCCTTGGTTTGCTTGGCCTCGGGGTTTTTGATGTTTTGTGCTTCGTCCAATACGATGCGCCGCCATTTCAAGGCTTGAAACAATTTGGCATCGCGCAGCGCCAGTGGATAGGACACGATCACGACATCCACGGCCTCCGCCGCCGCGGCGAATTCCCTTTCATCCTTGCAGCGCTCGCTGCCGTGATGCAGCCGCGTTGTCAATTGCGGCGCGAAGCGCTCGATCTCCTTGCGCCAATTGCCGAGCACCGAAGTCGGCGCAATCAGCAAAGAAGGGCCGTGACCGGCTTCGTCACGCGCCATCACTAACCGGGCGATGACCTGCAGGGTTTTCCCAAGGCCCATGTCGTCGGCCAAACAACCGGAAAGGCCGAGTTGTTCCAGAAACACCAGCCAGGCGACGCCACGTTTTTGATATTCGCGCAGCTCGGCGTTCAGGCCGGGAATGTCCTCGATCGGCTGTAAGTGCTGTTGATGACGCAACCTTTCCAGCATCTCCGCCAAGGCGCTTTCCGGGTCGACTTCGAAGAGTTCCGCCTCATCCGCGGTGCGCTTGAGCCAGTCGCGCATGTCCAGGTTTTCTTCCGCCTCGCCCTGGCGCCGCCAAAATTCCAGCATGTCTTTCATGCGTTCACGGTCCAGTACGACCCACTGGCCGCGGAATTGCACGAGCGGCGTTTTCGTCTCGACCAGTTGCATCCATTCCTCCGTGCCGACCTTTTCACCACCTAGCGTCAGTTCGTAACGGTATTCGAGCAATTGATCGAGACTCAAAAGGCTTTGCGTTGCGGAGCGTGCGGCTTTTTTCGCGGTTGCCGCCGGACGCATGCGCAATTTGGCGCGCCGCCGGCCCTCTGGCGTCCACCAAGCCGGCACGCTGACCTGGAAGCCGGCGTCTTCCAATACCCAGGCGGTTTCATTTAAAAAAGCGAAAGCTTCTTCCAGCGACAAATCGATCCCGGACGGCTCTGCCGTTTCCATGCCCTTCCATAACGCGGGATAAACACGTGCGGCCTGTCCCAGATCGATCAATAAACGCTGTTCAAAATCGGTCCCAAAATTCTTTTCCCAGTGTTGCCGCGCGTTGCCGGAAAGTGGCCAATAGTCGGCCAGCGGCAGTTGCAGCGAAGGGTCGCGGCGCGATATTGACTATTTTTGCCCATCCCCTCGAAAAGGTAAAAATTAGCAATATCTAATAAGTTGGCATGCACATAGCTGTAATTCACGTCATGTTGTCTGGCAAATAATCCGCCACGCTATTACCCATTTCAACACAACCCCTTACGTTCCCCGAATACGCAAGCGCCCGTCAGTCTATTGACAAACGTAGCCTATAGGCTACACTGAAAGCATGGTCGATATAAAGAAAACCGATGTTTATGTCCGATGGCTGGACGACCTTCGCGACATTCGTGCTCGCGCACGAGTTTTGGCTAGGGTCGAACGTCTGGCTGCCGGCAATCCGGGTGACGTTAAGTCGGTTGGCGAAGGTGTATCTGAAATGCGCATCGACTATGGCCCCGGTTATCGGGTGTATTTCACGCGACGCGGCAACGAAATTGTCATTTTGTTGGCCGGTGGTGATAAAAGCACACAGAATGCCGATATTAAAACCGCTCAAGAACTTGCCCGTAACCTGTAGGACAACGCAATGACAAAAACTATTATCAGCCGCTACGATGTGGCGGAGCACTTGAGAACCACAGAAGAAATGGCGGCCTATCTGGACGCTTGCATTGAGGAAGCCGACGGCGATGCGGCCTTCATAGCCAAAGCGCTTGGCGATATTGCCCGTGCGCGTGGCATGTCGCAGATTGCAAAAGAGACCGGACTTTCCCGCGAAAGCCTGTATCGATCCTTGGACGGCGAGCATATCCCTAGTTTCGATACGATCCTCAAGGTAACCAAGGCACTCGGCATTCATCTGCATGCCGATCCGGCTTGATAAATCCAACGGTACGAAAACTTACGTTAGCGGATAATATAATTCGCTTACGGGCTTTGTTAAGCAAACTGCCGGACAGCACCCGGCCATAGACAGCCATTCGTAAATTCTTAGAGCTGACATTCATTTAGAGATAAACAGACCTTCAAGTACAATGTCAATTTAAGCCTAACACGAGAATTTGGTGTACAATTTTTTCCTATTTTCTACGGCATCAATAAGGAAAAATAATAATGAAAAAGATGTCTTTACAATTATTTCTGATCGTTGGTTCTTGGCTTCCGCTTAATTTATTTGCAGCTAGCTTTGACTGCAATAAAGCGACAACCAGTGCCGAGTTTTTAATATGCGCTATCTACGATATTTCAAACGCTGACTCGGAAATGGACGCGCTTTATGAAAAAGTAAGACCCAACAATCCTGATGTCGTATCTTCGCAAATGGCATGGCTTAAACAGCGTAATTCATGCCCAGGTGCCGACTGTTTGAGGGTGTCATATAAGGAAAGAATCCAGTATTTAAAGGGAATGCTAGCTGAGACAGCTTCAACCGGGTCAGCAAGCTCCTCCGAAAGAGAGGAAGGCTCTATGCCACAGCCTCTAGCAAAGGACCAAGATAATAACAACTCGCCAAGCGTTAGCGGAGGTTCTCGGCAGAGCATTCAACCTGCGTTCATCAATCTTATGTATCTGCTTACGGAAACTGCCCATCCATCCCGTGAGGATATTAAATTCATCGATTGGTGGGCCAATTATTATGACGGGCAGGCTCTCCAAAAGGCAAAATTCAATGAAATTGCTTTAGCAGACCTTCGCGACTCGACCTTGCGTAAAATGCAAGGTATGAAGGGAACCCGCCTCGTTTATAACAAAATACCGGTTCATCTCGGAAAATACGATGCCGAAAAGGAGGAGTTTCCTATCGAGTTCTCATTTTGGGATGCTGAAAAACAAGATTCCCTTACCCGGTCATTTCTTCGTCAATCTTGTTTGGTCTTCTCAGATAATTGGAACGGGGGTGAAAAGAACTTCTCAGCTGGCGCATATTGGCCATTCACAGGTTCAGAACAAGCGAATCCTGCGTGGTCTTTAATTGTTACCCCTGACTGTACAGGTTCTGAACGGGGCCAACCGGTAGCTTACATCAAACTTCAAATAAAACAGCCACCACCTTGGGGAAATCTTCATGTGCCCCGATCTCGGGCAAAGGACTTATTAGACTGGCTTGGTCCTCATAAGCTATTAGGTGGAAAATTTGTCTTCCGGATCATTGGCGAAATGGAGGTGACCGAACCCAAAACATTTCATCAGGGACTACTGCAATCAGAAATGCACTTGAGAACGGCAACCGTAGAAATCGAGCCCATAGCTCTTTTCCTTTGGACAGCAGAATACCAAAATTTCAATTATGGTCAAATTGAAAACTCAGGAATCGACCGAGTCGGATCTGAGAAATCGGCTTTTAACCGGTTTGTCGGCGCATTAGGAAAGGTTGTCGATCCTTCGCAAGAACCCATGGGTGGTGAAGCGACCGGAGGTGTCATTATGGCTGCACTCTCTACTTCCGAAGCTGGCCTAGCCAATCAACCTAACGCGGATGAATCAAGGTGCCCCTCCAATTTACCTACAAATGCCGACCGCCAAGATTGTGCGCGACAGGCCGATCTTGCAAAGAACGGCTTATACATGACTCAAGGTGGCCGTCTGGCTTCTCTGCCAAATACCCAGGCGTCTAATGATCGAGACAAAAAGGCTTCCACGCCGATCCTAGAGACGCCTCAACTGACACCAGATATTCAAAAACCAACGCTAAAGCCACCAGAATTTGAGCCAATCCCTGTAGATGCGAAATAGCAAAAAATATGGACATAAATAATAATGTTGCGGTACCCAAAATGGCCTTCTGGTTTATCGTCAGCTTCATGCTGTTTAAGCTATTTTATGTGCCATTTGAATTAGCGTTTAATGCGCAACTCGTCGATGTCGCATCGGCCGGTTCTTCTTTGGAGGAAATTCATGGTCTGGAATTTTATGGGCGTACGATATCATCCTTAGCGATTGCTCTGGCCTTTTTCCGCCTAGGGCTGGGGTGGTTACAGAAGAATGGCTTGACAGTACCGAAGCTCACTGGGTCATTGATTATTGTTTGTTTGCTTGGGGTTTTATCGTTTTTTGGACAAAAAGCGTTTATTTCGTCGGTTGTTAAACAATCGACCGGTGAACAACGACGCGTCGCTCTTTTACTCAACTTTCTTCCCGCAGCCATACGTTATACGCATGTCGAAGGATTTAATTTTGACAGTTACAACTCGCCCGAAGCAAAAACCTTCTTGGCCGAAACCGGTGCGCTTCTATTTTTCAGCAGTTCAACCTATCACTTCATTGAAGATCAACTCGACCACTTTATCGAAGGCGATCTAATCAGGCAGACTCTTAAGGACGAAGATAATACACCATGGCGCGGCTATATCCAGGTTCGATCGGAGGTGAAAGATACTTACGACAAATATGCTCAATTCAGGCGATTGGCGACGGCGCAAGACATGACGCGCGAGGGAGCTGACCGGCATTTGTCGCAATTAGTGGCTGAGGCCGGGAAGGCATGGCAAGCGGGCAATGATCAACTTAAGGCTGCCACCAGTACCGACTCTCTTGAAAAAATGAACCGATTCATTGGCTATTACTTTTATCATGAAAGCCATACCCAGGCGCAAAGTTCTTACCATCAAAAGATGGTAGAGCTGTTCGGCACCGATGTAGACGAATCTTATTGGTGCTCAAATATGCAATGCCCGGTGGACAAAGAATTTATACCTGACAGGATCAAGAAACTTGTGGCAAAGCGCATTGTCGAGGAGACTGGGATGGACCCGCTCCAACCTTTCAGCGTGAGTTCCGCAACGACGGCCAACTTTATCCGAAAAGCGGCTGACCAATCTGGAATCACTCTACCAAAGACATGGACTGCTGCCGACAGGGAAACATTCGTACGAGCAAGTTTGAATGGAATGAAAGACCATGTTCGAGCGGACATTGATCCAGAAATAGAGCAACTGCTTGGCGGGGCGCTCTGGCAGGACCTTAAATTTCCTCAGTTCGAAAGCCTGCCTAAGGTGCAGGAGAAAATTCGTAATGCCATGGAACGGCATATAGACATCTCAGACCATAAGGGAAAAATCTCTATGCTGTGGGATAGGAAAGCTTTTGAACAGCTAATCGTAAAGCCCCAGATCGCGAAGGAGGCACGGGCGATAAAGGCCGATAAAGTAGGATTGCCAGACAGTTATGACGAACATGGCAGTAGGGCAAAAATAGGGCAGGACGCCGTTAAACGAATCATCATTCCGCCTATCAGCTTAACGCTGAGTTCCTTTTTTGCCATTTTTAACGTTGTTAGTCTGTTAACGCTTGTCGCGGAACAATGTAACTGGTTGTCCAAGCGCTTTTGCGGATGGACGCTTGGTTTAGCGTTTCTCGCTATTATTAAGTGAATAGCAACAAGTTCATTGGCATTTCTTGAGCTCTCTAAGTCATTGATTTGCTATTCACAGGTTGCAAACGAACTTCTCGCGAAGCACTTATCTTGCCATTTGTCGGCAAGAACGGCTTAGCGCAATTCGAAGGCTATAACTATGTTACTGAGAACGCCGAGAAACATTTGCCAACAATGACAAAGGTAGTGGGTTGGAATATCAGGCTTCAGCCCGTACTTTATCCGATAGCTGCTTTCGTCCGCGATCATTCCATCGGAAAGGAGTTCTTTTCCATCAGTGAGCCGACATATAAATTGTTAGATGATATGGATCGTACGGTTTTAGGTTGGATTTGATAAAACTAATAAAAAATTCGCCTAGACCAATTTTATTGCTTATTGTGGACAGCAGTGAGTCTCATCTCGTTAATTAGAGGTTGATTGCGCACGATTACAAAATATAACAGGATCTTCAATCTCACTATGCGGCCAAAAGACAAGACCAAAAGGTTTTGATTCAATAAGTAATCCAGTTTCGTCTGCCCCCCACTGGTTCATTTTTTCAGGGGTATCAACTATCGCAAATACTATTCCCTCTGTTTTTCCCTTTTCAATCAGAACACTATCACCAACTTCTACATGTTCACCAGTTAGATACCGCATGTATAAATATTCCTATGGTTTGTATACAAACTCTTCTACGGGAACCATATCTCCAGTTAATTCCCAAGGCTTTAATACATATTTTTGCTTTGCCCAGAAACAACGACATGGCTGTGGTGTACCTCTGGGTGCTTGTTTTGCAATAAAAATATTATGATGAGAGCCAAATACACCATGTTGCATTTCATTGTCAGATATAATATCCAGTGGGCGATAACCAATAGTTCCGATAATTACAAATCTACCTGTAACAGTCTCACATGGCGGACAGGGTTTATCTGATGGATAATCTTGCTCGCCTTTTGTGGCAGAACTAATCTGTGATTCTGAGTTTGAATCATCGCTCTGCGCAATTCCTGCTTCTTGGGCAGAAATATCGAATGCCGTGAGTACACCTATAATTGCAGGGATTTTTTTAGGTTCTTTATATGCATAAGCGGATGCCGCTCTTAATAAGGCGGCTCTAGCACCTTTTTTGGTAGCAAGATAGTTCTTTATTTTGGCTACGGCATCTGAAGCCTTACCAGGTGGCAACTGTTGCAATGAACCGATGGCTGACTCTGCCAGAACGATTGCAAGCAATGTCTCCATTGCTTTAGCGATGATCTTAAACTCAACATAGGCAAGGCCTTTCGCTTCAGCATCATTGATAGCTATTCGTATCAGCTGCCCATGGGTAGATAGCGTCATAGACAGTGGCTGAATAGCCAATACTATGATAAGGAAGGCAGATATGATGCGTGATAGGAAATGCATATTTTTGATGGACAAAAATCTATGATGCTCTTAATAAATATTGTAAATGAAGATGACCTAGGCTTCTGCCCATACTGATTTCGTGTTGGATTCCTTGGAGAAGGCATTATACGCCCGGAAACCGGTAAGCCGTTTAAATATTAGATGGCTGTATTCATTTGAATAGCTGATTCTTAATAGATCCGCTAGTCTGGAAAATAGATTCAGGTAATCAAGCAAGAAGTCTTTCTTTATAAACTTTCAGGGTCCGCTTTCGGGAAAATTTGAGTTTGGTATCAGCTGTCCGATAAGGGTCGGGTGTTGCCAGCCAGACGAGGCATATAAATTCATTAGCACCTTATTTTAGGTGCTAACTCGGTTTTTCGTTCGACTGCGCCTCAATTCAAATGCAATTTTACGTTTTACCAGTGCCATTCCGTTTTTCTGCCACATAGGAGAAGAATTTTCGCCTCCCTACGCCGGTAATCTCACAAACCTCGGCGGCGGTTTTGTCCGAGTTTTCGTATAGGATTCTGGCATTCTCCAATTTTGCAGGGTCAGTTTTAGGTCTTCCACCCGTTTTGCCCCGCGCTTTAGCGGATGAGCGGCCAGCCGCCGCCCGCTCAGCGCGAAGCTCACGCTCCATTTGGTGAATAGCACCCATCATCGACAAGAAACAACGACCAGTCGCCGTGGTGGTATCGATATTTTCGCGCAATGACACTAAATTAATTTGCCGCTGTTCCAACACCTTGGCCGTGGTCAGTAAATCCATCAAAGAGCGCGTCATGCGGCTTAATTCGCTGACGACCAAGGTATCGCCAGGGCGAGCATATTTTAAAAGCTGATCCCAGCCAGGCCGATCCATGTGCGAGCCGGTCATCTTGTCGGAAAATATTTTGCCGCACCCGGCTTTTTGCAACGCATCAATCTGAGAATCCAGATTTTGGCCGGTACTGCTGACTCGGGCATAACCGATTCGATGAAATGGCGTAGTAGTATTGGTTTGCATGGTGCAAAAAGTTAACACATAGTGTGGTTAAATGCATTATGATTTTAGCAAAGGTTTTTGCACTCAAAATTGAAGGAATTGAAATTGAAAAGGATCGGTGAACATAGAGTGCAAAAAGTGTACTTTCTGCACTCGCCGAAAAGCGGGGCCGAATGAGCGTCAATTCGCGCCGCCTGTCTATCCTGACGAAAAGTGAAATCGATGATCTTTACGGGCTGCCTCGTTTCAGCGATGACGACCGCAGTCTCTTCTTCGATTTAAGCGCGGTTGAACAGGAAGCTGTCGATGCCGCTCATACCTGCTCGTCGGCAGTCCATTTAATCCTTCAAATCGGGTATTTCAAGGCCAAGCAACAGTTTTTTGTTTACGGGCGGGAGGCCGTGCTCGACGACCTGGACTATATTCTCCAGCGGTATTTCCCCGACCAGGCATTAGATAAGATCAAAACCCTTTCCAAGCCGACCCGGCTCGAACAGCAGCAGATCATCCTCCAGTTATTCGACTATCGCCTATGTGACGGCGCGGCCAAGGCGGCACTGGAACAGAAAGCGCAGCGGGTCGCCATGCTGTCGACACAGCCGATCTACATCCTACGCGAAACTTTACAATACCTGACAAACCAACGCCTAGTAGCTCCAGGCTACACCTATCTACAGGACATGGTGAGCCGGGTTGTGACCGGCGAACGTCGGCGGATTACGGGCTTACTGGAAAAAGCCATGACACCGGATGTCGATAAGCAACTCGAAGCCTTGCTTGAATCGGAGGAAGGCATGTACCGCATCAGTCTACTCAAGCACGAGCCTAAGGATTTCAGTTACCGCGAGTTACGCCAGGAGGTTGACCGCCGCAAATTTTTCCAGCCGCTGTATGAATTCGGGCAAAGCTTTCTGGGTACTGCCGGCCTGTCCAATGAGAGTATAAAATACTACGCGTCATTGGTTCCGTTCTACTCCGTCTATAAACTTCGGCGCATGGCGGAACCCACAACACGCCTGTATTTGCTGTGCTTCGCCTTTCATCGCTTTCGGCAAATCAACGATAATTTGATCGAAGCCATGATTTGTCTCATTGGCCAATACGAGAAACAAGCCAAACTTGCCGCCGATGAGGCCATGCAGCAAGCCATCAACGAGGCCGGCGCGAATCTACAGGCGGCAGGCCAAGTTCTGGAACTGTTCATCGACGCTTCAATCCCTGACGAAACACCGTTTGCGGCCATCAAACAAAAAGCTTTCGATCTGCTCAACATCGAGAGCTTCCCAGTCGTATCGGATTTTATGCGCAACATCGAATTCGATAAAACCGCTTTTGAATGGTCGTATTACGGCACGTTGCGGCACAAATTCAAGCTCAATTTACGGCATTTGTTCTGCAACCTCGATTTCGTTTGCCTGGTGTCGGATGAACCGCTGCTGGAAGCCATTTTGTTTCTACAGGAGCTGCTGCGCCAGGGCAAGACACCTCGACAGATGAACCCGGCCAACTTCCCGACCGGAATCATCGCAAAGAATTTACAGCGGTATTTGTATACCAGGGCGGAAGAACAAAAAAAGAAAGCCCTAGAGGTTGATCGCTATGAGTTCTTGGTGTACCGCGAGCTACGGAAGGCGCTTGAAGCCTGTGACGTATTTGTTCGGGATAGCAACGAATTTCGCAGTTTTGATGACGACCTGATCAACGCCGCTCGCTGGAATAAGGGTAAAGACGCGATATTGCAAGAAATCGGCGCACCGATTCTGTTGACGCCAATCCAGGATACGTTAGCCGCGCTGAAGCAGGAACTGGAAGTCAAGTATAAGTCCGTGAACCAGCGCATTGAAAGCGGCGACAATAAACATATCAAAATCACCGGTACCGGGGATAAGCTTCGCTGGACGTTGGTTTATCCCACCGAGGAAGAGCCAACCAACAGTCCTTTCTATAGTCAATTGCCAAGTATCGGCGTGGCCGACCTGCTTTGGTTTGTCGCTGAAAGAACAGGATTCTTGAAATCATTTGCCCACGTTTTGGAACGCTACGTCAAACAAGATGCCGATCCCAAACTCATTCTGGCGTGTATTGTTGCCATGGGTACCAATATGGGCTTATGGAAAATGGCGGAAGTCTCGGGGCTTAGTCATTCCGCGTTGCTGACGACGGCGCGCAATTTCCTGCGAGCGGAAACACTGCATGCGGCGAATGACGCCATTTCCAACGCTACTGCGGCGTTACCTGTTTTCCAAGCGTACGACATCCACCATCAGAAGCATTCTAGCAGTGATGGCCAGCATATGGTCACGCAGATCGACACGATCAATGCCCGACACTCCAGCAAGTTTTTCGCGCTAAAGAAAGGCGTAAACTCCATTACCTTGGCCATGAATCATGTCCCGATTAATGCCAAGATTATCGGTGCGCACGAACACGAATCACATTTCGTGTTCGACATCCTGTACAACAATACCACGGAGATCAAACCAGAAAGGCATTCGACGGACACGCATGGCACCAATCAAGTGAATTTCTTTATCTTGCGCGTCTTCGGCTACCAATTTTCGCCGCGTTATCGTGACCTGCATAAAAAGATCGATAGCCTGATTGGATTCCAGCACCCGTGCCGTTATGGCGATATCCTGATTAAGCCCTCGCGTAAGGTTTTTGATACCTTAATCTGCAAGGAGTGGCCGAATATCCAGCGCATTCTGGCTTCGCTTGCTCAAAAAGACGTGACTCAAGCAACCATCGTGCGTAAGCTCGCCAGTTATAAGCGACAGAACCAGACCAAGAAGGCGCTATGGGAATTGGATAATATTTATCGGTCGCTTCATATCCTTGATTTCATCGATGACCCGATACTCAGGCAGCGCATTCAAAAGGCGCTTAATCGTGGTGAGGCGTATCACCGTATGCGTCGAGCGATTTCCTATGTCAACGGCGGTAAATTCCGGGTAAAAACCGAAGCGGAGCAGCAAATCTGGAACGATTGTTCCCGGCTTATTGCCAACGCCATCATCCACTACAACACGCTGATTTTGTCGCGGGTGTATGAGCAAAAACTGGTTGCCAGCGACCAGGATGCTATCGAGATCATTAAGGGTACGTCGCCGGTCGCCTGGCAAAATGTAAATCTGATCGGTAAGTTTGAATTTACGGAAGAAAACGCCAAGGTTGATATCGAGGCGTTGGCTGCACGATATAACGATCCAGATTTCTGGCGTAAGTCTGTGGAAGGAAATAGCGACCTTTAACATCAGTCATTGCTAATTTTTACCTTTTCGAGGGGATGGGCAAAAATAGCCCTATAGCGACTTGCCGAATGCGTCCATCAACAGAGCTTCTATATCGATAAATCCAGGTCCGCAACTTAGCTGAAACCGAGAGGCGAAGACCGGGATAATCGGTAAAGGTGATATGCTGTCCAGGTTGCAAAGCTTTGGCTGTGCGGGAGTCGAAGTGCATATTAGTATAGCTTTTTTAGTTGCCCTGAAATTTCAGTATAGCTTTTTTGAAATTAAATAAAAAGCTACACTAAAATGTAAAGTATAGGTAAGTTTTGATAAGTGCAGATGATGTTAAGCGAGACGAATAAAGATGTTAAAAAACATCTACTATCAATAAGATGAGAATGAAAGACAACTTAAATCAGGGTAATAGAGAAGGCCAGCAAAAAGAACATACTCCGATGATGCAGCAGTATCTGCGAATCAAGTCGGATTATCCCGAAACCCTATTGTTTTACCGAATGGGGGATTTTTACGAACTGTTCTACGACGATGCGAAAAAAGCCGCGCGGCTGCTCGACATTACGCTGACCAGCCGCGGACAGTCGCAAGGTTTGCCGATACCGATGGCGGGCATTCCATATCATGCGGCGGAAGGGTATATCGCCAAATTAATCCGGATCGGCGAGTCGGTTGCGATTTGCGAACAGATCGGCGATCCGGCTACCTCGAAAGGGCCGGTCGAGCGTAAGGTCGCGCGAGTCATCACGCCCGGCACGGTCACCGACGAGGCGCTGCTTGAAGACCGCAAAGACAATCTCTTGGTCGCCCTCTGTCAATTGCAGCAGCGTTACGGGATCGCGAGCCTCGATTTGACCAGCGGCCGTTTCGTGTTGCAGGAAGTCGAATCGGAAGACCAGTTGCTTAGCGAAGTCGGCCGCCTGAATCCGGCCGAACTGCTGTACAGCGAAAGCTGGCCGTTGCCGGAAAATTTGAAACAGCGCAGCGGCCTGTGCCGGCGTCCACCCTGGCATTTCGAGGCCGAAAGCGCGCGCCTGTTGGTGTTGAAGCAGTTCAACGCGCACGACTTGAAGGGCTTCGGCTGCGAAGATTTGATCCCGGCGATCGCGGCAGCCGGCGGCTTGCTGCAATATGTCCGTGACACCCAGCAAAATATGCTGCCGCATATTCAGGGCATTCGCACCGAAGCGAGCAGCGACTGCATCCAGCTCGATGCCTCGAGCCGCCGCAATCTGGAGATCGACACGCATCCGACCGGCCAATTGCAATATACCTTGCTGGGTGTGTTGGACAAGACGCAGACCGCAATGGGAGGACGCTGCCTAAGACGGTGGTTGAATCGGCCGCTCAGAGATCATGATTTGCTGCTCGGTCGCTATGCCTGCATCGAAACCTTACTGCAGGATGACTTGCATCGGTCGCTGCAGGATACGCTGCGCCAAGTCGGCGACATCGAGCGGATCAGTACGCGGATTGCATTGAAATCGGCGCGTCCCCGCGATTTGCTAGTGCTGCGCTCGACACTGGCGGCCTTGCCGGTCATCCAGGCGCAATTATCCGCGATCGATAACCCGTATCTGAGCCAGTTGCGGGTGGGCATCGGCGAGCATCCGGCGATGCTGGAGTTGTTGGCCCGGGCGATCGTCGATAATCCACCGATGCTGATTCGCGACGGCGGCGTGATTGCGGAGGGTTATGATGAACAACTCGATGAACTCCGCAATTTGAGCCAGAACGCCGACCAATTCTTGATCGACATGGAGCAGCGCGAGCGGCAGGCGACCGGCATCACGAATCTGAAAGTCAATTACAACCGCGTGCATGGTTATTACATCGAAATTTCGAACGCGAATGCGGACAAGGTGCCGGTGCGTTATACCCGCAAACAGACACTGAAAGGCGCTGAGCGTTACATTACCGAGGAACTGAAAGCGTTCGAAGACAAGGTGCTGAGCGCGCGCGAAAAATCGCTGTCCTTCGAGAAAGCATTGTACGACGAGTTGCTGGATGTGATCGCGAGTTCCCTGGCCGAACTGCAGCAGTGTGCGGCATCGCTGGCCGAGCTCGATGTGCTGGTCAACTTTGCCGAGCGCGCCGAAGCGCTGAATCTGTCGCGGCCTATTTTGCAGGCGGAGCCCGGCATTCTGATCGAAGGCGGCCGGCATCCGGTGGTCGAACAGGTCTCCGACATTCCTTTCGTGCCGAACGACCTGAATCTGACCGGTGAACGGCGGATGCTGCTGATTACCGGCCCGAACATGGGCGGTAAATCGACTTATATGCGGCAGGCGGCGTTGATCGTGTTGATTGCGCATGTTGGTTGTTTCGTGCCGGCGAAGTCGGCGACGCTGGGGCCGATCGACAAGATCTTCACCCGGATCGGCGCGTCGGACGACCTCGCCTCTGGCCGTTCTACGTTCATGGTCGAAATGTCCGAAACCGCGAACATTCTGCACAATGCGAGCGCCCAAAGCCTGATCCTGATGGACGAAATCGGCCGCGGCACCAGCACCTTCGATGGCCTGTCGCTGGCCTGGGCCTGCGCGGACCATCTGGCGAAGGCAACCAGAGCTTTCACGCTGTTCGCGACGCATTATTTCGAACTGACCACGTTGGCCGAAGAGCGGAAAACGATCCACAACGTGCATCTCGATGCGATGGAGCACGGCGACCGCATTGTGTTCCTGCATGCGGTGAAGGACGGCCCGGCCAATCAGAGCTACGGTTTGCAGGTCGCCGCATTGGCCGGGGTGCCGCGCGCTGTGATCGAGAAAGCCAAAGCCAAGCTGGAGCATTTGGAGAACAACGCCTACATCGAGCAGCAGGCCGAATCGGGCGTTAATCAGCTGGATCTGTTTTCCGCACCGGAATGCCATCCGGTGGTCGGCATGCTCGAAGACATCGATCCTGACGACCTGAGTCCGAAACAGGCATTGGAAATTTTGTATCGGCTCAAAGGCTTGTTATAAATCTTCGGCGAGAAGATGCTCGAACAAATAAGGGTCGTCGAAATAACGCTTGCCGGTTAAAGCGATTGCATGTACACCCCATTGCCGCATCGCGCCGGGGCTCGGCACGCCGAACGGCCAGAGTAAAAAGCATTCGGAGCGCGCGCTGGACGCGATAATCCCGTCCGGACCGAAAAGGCTGCGCCTCGTTCCGTCCGGCAGCGGCAGCGACAGCAGGGCGTCGTAAGCCCGAGTTTGATAACGGATCGACGGCGTCTTGCCGGGTTGCGCGCTGATCGCTGTTTGCAGTAGATAATGCGTGCGGCTTTCGAACCGTAGCAACAGACGCTGTCCTGGCTTTATATCGTCGATATGTTTCGGGCTTAGCACCGCTTCCGCGCCGTCTGTTGGCGAAATGCTCCGATAGTGTCGGCCGGGGAACAGCAGATAATAACAACCGCAGGCATGGATGCTGTCATATGCGATCGGAGCGCCTTCGGGGCTCAATGTGATCCGCCAGATCACGCTGTCCAATTTGCCGCCGTACAAATCGGTCAGCCCGCTTTTTTGTCGTGCCGGCAGCCAGATTTGATAGATCAACTGCAACAGGATACGGCCTTGCCGGCGGGTATAAGCGTAATTTTGATAGACGACCGGACGCCGTGTGTCGATGCGCGGCTCGCCGTAATCATTCAAAACCGCCTCGCCAATTTTGTCTGTATCGTTGCGAGTATCGATTTCCCAGATGGGCGCGTAGTGGTTGAACAAGCGTCCCAGTTCTTCGCCGGAAAGTACGGGAATGCCCAATGGATTTTGATAAGCCGCGCGCAGCATCGCGGTAATTTCGTTGGCGGTTAATTGGCGGGTTTCCGCAGGCGCATAGCGGATCAGGCGGCCTTGCACAGGCAAATCGTCAAGTTGTTGTGTAAAGCTTTCGGCAAGTTTTTTATGCAGAATTTTCAGCGCGAGTTTGGCCGGAAATTGCGTGAGCCAATACGCGCCGGCGATGCGTTGCCAGCTTCGATAGGCGTCTGGGATTTGGATTTGCTGCCGGAACAGCGGCGCGAACTCTGGTTGACGCAAAGTCGCTTTGACGAGACGGCTGCCGCATTGCTGCAACACCCGATCGAGAGAGCCCGGCAAGGGCGCTTCGCCAAGCACATCGTTTACAGCGGCTGGCGGCAGATTGGCCGTTTCGTTGATACGCAACGAGGCATCCAGCTGTCGCATGCGTTCCAGCCATTCCGCATAGGCTGTATCGGTCAAGCTCTGCGTGCGGAAAGTAGCGAGAAAGCGGTTGGCTCGCAGGAAGGGAACGCCGGTGATTTTCGCGGTGGATGGATCGATCAGTTCGTAGTCAGACAGCCGTTTATCCAGTTTCTGATACCAGATTAGGCAAGCATTTTCTTCGGGGGCGAGCGGTTCGACGCGCATGGCGGGTTGTGTGCAGCCAAAGCCGAACATAACCGGCAGCAAGACAACTGCTATTTGCGATCGGGTTTGATAGAAGAATGTTGCCCTCATTTACTGCCTCTTGCCTTATGATCACAATGGAGGAGCTGCTATTTCCCCCTCCGTTTCGAAGAGAACGACTTACTTTCGCAGTGTTTTTAAACATCCCGCGATAGCCTGAGCGATTGCCTCAGACACTCGGCCACGCCCCTCTGTGCCGGTTACGCTGATTTCGTCCTGCGGATTGACGGCCACGCCGGCTTCAATGAGGACGGCGGGTTGATGTGCAGTGCGCAACACCGCCAGCCCGTCATAGTAATGGATGCCGCGGCTTTGATCCGCAAACGGCCGATTTTCGCCCTTTACCGCTGTCGCATGATAACGGGAGGGATGGAAGCTGGTCGCAAGCAGCCGGTCGCCGATCTGCTTGGCGCAGGCAAGGCTGCCGTGAAGTTTCCGATTTTGACGTGAGACGAACAGCGAATACCCGCTATAGCGATCTACATGCGCCAGCCATTCCGGCTGGACCGAATCGTGATGCAGCGAAATAAAAAGCGTATCTTTTTTCGCCAAGGCAGTACGGTCGGTTAATACCTCCATATCGCCATCCGCGCCGATCAAGCGGTAACTGATGCCGATCCGTTGCAGGCGGGCGGCCACTGCCAGCGCGAGTTGGCGGTTCAATTCCCACTCGGGTATGCCGCCGGCGCTGACCACGCCAGGATTGTTCCGGGAATGACCGATATCGAGCGCAACCTCGGCGGCGGTTGCCGGAAAGGTCAGCAAATACAGCAGTAAGATCAGGTGATTGATCGGCATTGGCAGAGAGTCTATCCGGTTATTTTCGTTAGTATAAGGGGTATTCGCAAGTTCGGCGATAGCGGTTGTTTGCAGCAACTGGGCGACGAATGATAAGCTCTGGCTGTATGTCGATACAAGGACCTTCCAATGCCGACAGGATCGAACGCAAAGCTGCCAAGTTTTCGATCAGGAAAAAAATAAAAATACAATACGAATAGGCGCCCATCAATGACCCAAATCAATCCCGTATTAGAAAGACAACGCGACATGTTGACCCATCAAATCGATAATTGCGGTTTTAACGCCGAAGAGGCGAAACAGATGATCGAATTCTGTATCGAACTGAACGATCAGGACAGCAGAATCGATCCCAAAAATGCCAGCGACAGCAATTTCATCGCAAATCTTGACGCTTGGGAAAAGGCCTATGATAGCCGCGACGGGCTGGGAGAGAATCCGAGCGACAATGGCTTCGGCGCTTTCGAGAATGCTTGGCTCTTGTATAAAAGTAAAAATCATCCGAATCGATACGTACTGGCGATTAGAGCAACGATTGGGCAGGCCAAGAGTATTTTGGACGATATGCGACGACTTACCGGAGACTTTTGCAGCAGCAGGTGAAATGACGTTGTTTTCGGGGACGGGGCGATTAAATTACGGAGAACTCGCAGAATAGACGTCGTTTCCAGAGGATTGACTGAGCGAAACGACCAGGACTGTTTTAATTTTTAACGGGATTTTAATGGCCGATTTTGCCGAAATAACCCGTAGTACGGATGCCGTTTTATCGACGGTCGTGTCAAGGCACCGCCGTCATTTGGACCTTCGATATTCACTCCAACTCGCATTCCGTCACCGGACGCATAAACTGTCTTCAAAAACAAGAATGATAATGTGCGCCGAGAACAAATGCCGACCTTTTGGGAGATCATCCCATGGTCGACGACACCTTAATAAAACGCTAGCGGTCTGATGTGTCGCACGTTCAGCCGCCAAGCGCCTGCCAAGCCAACGTGATAGCCAGACCGAGCGATCCGAGCCCCAGTCCCGCGGCGGCAAGCCGCGTGCCGTGCAGACGCGTCCACAGCAGGATGCCGGTCAAGCTCAACACGATCAGGCCGCTGGCCAACGTATCGGCGAGCAGCACCCAGCCGACATTCATGCCGACGCCTTTGTGTAAATTCGTCAACAGCGAAAATACATTGCCGGCGCCGCGTTTGACGGTGACGAAACGGTTTCCAGGCCAGTATTCCGCCTGCACCGATTGCCGGGGCGTGCGCAACGTGACCTGCCAGCGCGGAGGCTGCTCGACGCTGACACCGTTCCAGGTCACCGTTTTGGCCGACTCGCGGAGAATTTTGGCATGGCGGGGGTTCAGCTTGACTGCGTGCCCGAGCCAGGCTGCCAGCGCTTGCGGATCGGCAGGAAGCGGCTCCGGCAGCGCCAATTGCACTTCGGTCTTTTCGACCTTGGCGGCCGGAATTTTCATCACTTCATGATGATTCAACAAGATGCCGGATCCGCCGAATAGCAGACCCAACGACGCGCCCCACAGCCCGATCCAGCCGTGGGTGCGTCGCAGCCATTTCAGCACTTTACCGCGCGCCCAGCGTTTCGGCAAGAATAGGTAGCCGCCGCCGGATTTCCGGCGGGGTTCGACGGCAGCATGAGTGGATATGTGCATGTGGCTCCGTGTCTGGAATTGATTTAAGGATGCTAGAACTTCATGCTGAATACCGCGTTGGCGGCGATCGGCGAACCCGGGGTGATATTGTTGTTGCTGTTCGCCGAGGCGTAATATTCCTTGTCGAAGAGATTTTCGACATTCACTTGCACTTGGATATTTTTATTAACCTTGTAGTAGACGGCCGCATCGAAGCGCAGATAGCCCGGCAGAGTGACTTTATTATCGGTGGCCGCAAACATCTTACTGCGATATATCGAGCCCAGGCCGACGCCCCAATGCGGTGTAATGTCATAACGGTTCCACAGCGAGAAGGTGTGTTCCGGTACCTGAGCCAGGGTGGCGCCGGCCTGGGCATTGGCCGATAGGCTTTTGGTGATTTCGCCATTCTGATAGGCATAGCCTCCAATGACACTCCAGGCGTCGGTAATGTTGCCGCTCACCCCCAGTTCTATTCCCCGCGTACGCTGGCCGTCGACCAAAAACGACACCGCCGAATTGTTGGGATCGGTGGCAAGCGCATTGAGACGGTCTAACTGATAAAAGGCCAGAGTTGTTGACAACACGGGCGTAATATCCCATTTAGCGCCCAGTTCGTAATTTCTAAATTCTTCCGGTTTTAGCGCCTTGTTAGTCAATGACAGCGATGCCAGCTGTTCGCCAGCCCTCGGTACATAGGCGATGCTGTAATTGGCATATAAGGAGAAGTTGTCGTCAAACGGTTTGAAAACCAGTCCTCCGCGCGGCGACACCAGATTGTCTTGGGTGGCAAAGTTTTGGCCGTTTCGATTATTGCGGAAATCGACTTCGAAACGGTCATAACGCAACCCGAGAATGGCCTGCCAATGCCGGCTCAACTCGATTTGGTCTTGCACGTAACCGGCCGCGATGGTCGCCACGCCGTGATTGTTGGCGTCGGTGGCGCTTTGGCGGAAAGTGACGGGGCCGTTATATCTTGGATTCGCCAGCGCAACATTGACCGACGTAGCGTTAGCGCCCACGTCGGTAAAATAGCCGGTATTCCGAAAATTATCGGTTTCCTGATGGCCGAACTCGGCACCGGTCAGGAACTTGTGTTTAAAGGGGCCGGTATCCAGTGCAAACGTCAGATCGGTTTGATTGAAGAAATTCTCGCGCTGAGTCGCGTTGTTGTAGGCCGAAATGGCGACTTGAGTGCCGGCGGCATTGACCGCGCCGGGGAATATGTTCTGATAGAACTTGTCGTAGATGGCGTAACGGGTGCGGTTGCGAACCGAGACTCCGCCGCCGAAATCGTGCTCCAGCAAGGCATTGAAGGAATCGACCGTTGTCCCGGTCGGACTGCGATTCGGGTCGCCGAAAAACGTGGAGACATCGGTTTTGACCGGGCGCCCCTGATATGAGGAAATCCCGCGATCTGCGACGCGGTCATCCTGGTAGTGCTCATAACCGAGCGTTACTTTGGTCTGATCGTTGGGTTTCCAGGCTACGGTCGGGTTGACGCCCCAGCGTCCGGCATCGAACCCGTCGCGGTAGCTGCGGGAGTTCTCCCACATGCTGGTCAGGCGCACGGCCAAGCTGTCGTTGATGGCCTGGTCGAAGTCGCCGGTCAGCCGCCATTTATCGAAGGAGCCGACCTGAAAATTCATTTCTCGGGCCGTGTTCCAGTCGGCCTGCTTGGTGGCGCGGTTAATCAGGCCGCCCGAGCCGCCGCGGCCGAAAATCATCGCGTTGGGACCTTTAAGGACATCGACCCGTTCGACGTTGTAAAGATCGCGATAATACTGCACATCGTCGCGAATGCCGTCCACATACATATCCGACGTCGAACTGTTGCCCCGAAATATCGGCGTATCGCGATTGCCTTCGCCCTGGGCGATACCAACACCCGGCGCATAACGTATCGTGTCGGCTATGCTCTGCATGTTTTGATCCTTGATCAATTCCTCGGTAATGACGGTCAGCGACTGCGGCAGATCGATCAGGGCGGTGTCGGTCTTGACGGCGGTGGAGTTGCTTATGGCCTGATAGCCATGGGTCTCGTTGGGTTTCTTATTGCGCTCGGCCTTGACCTCGACGCTTTCCAAAACAACTTCTTCATCGCTTTGTGCCGGCACTGTTGCCGGTTCGGCCGCGAACACGGCGCCGCTTAGGACGGCGCCCATAGGTAACAGCATACCCCTTTGCCATCTGGCCATGCCGGGTTTTTTATCGGTTGCGTACATAAGGTCCCCTTATCAGTTTGCATTTTTATCATTGCTGGCTGCCTGGCAGGAGACGCTGGGTGGCTAAATTAAGATCGTTAGTCGGACGTTTGCGTTAAGTTGTGAGCGACTATGAAGAAACCCGCAAACGATAATGATTCTCATTATAATATATTTGATCACACTGTCAAGCGTAAGATATAACTTACATTTCCGGGGAAAGACCGTCTTCAGCGAATTTGCCAGTTTAATGCTTATCGCTGACGACATAGAGGAAGACAATCAGCAGCGGCGCGGCGTTGACGAGCCAGGACAACGTATCGCCAACGCCGTCGTCAAGCAGCGCGGCGATCAGTCCGCCGGCGCTCAACAAACCCGGTATTGCCGGACCGGTCCAAATTTGCCACCGGGTCAGCGTTTTTTAGCCATAAAAAATAATCCGCTGCCCAACGCGCCGATACTGAGCGCATCGAGCAGAGCCCAGAGAATTCTGAGCGGCAGGCCCGCCGTAATCGCAGAAGTGGAAGGGCTTGAAGAGCGAGAGAGCGCTGACATAGCGCGGCAATCCGGTATGTAATATATGTAATATTGCTTCGATGGCATAAGCGATAAGGTTCTGCCCTAGCGATTGCCGGCTTTTACCGTAGCGCTTATAATCCCAAACAGCGGATCGGCAATCCGGCGAACCGCTTTTTTAAGCGAACGAAGACGCTTCGTTTGCTTTGGCGATCAGGAGCACAGCGTATGAAAGGCGACAAACAAATCATCGAGCAGTTAAATCAATTATTGGCCGGCGAATTAACCGCCGCAGATCAATATTTCATTCATTCCCGAATGTATCAAAACTGGGGATTCGATAAACTGTACGAACGTATCAGCCATGAGGTGCAGGACGAATTAGGCCATGCCGACGCCTTGATTAAACGCATTTTGTTTCTGGAAGGGACACCCGATTTATCGAAACGCGATCCTTTGCGCGTCGGCGGCAGCGTCCCAGAGATGTTGAAAAACGATTTGGCATTGGAGCTTAGCGTGGTCGCAGCGTTGCGCCAAGTAATTGCGATTTGCGAAAACCAGCACGATTACCAAACGCGCGAAATTCTGCAGGCGATGCTGGCGGACACCGAAGACGATCACACGCACTGGCTGGAAAAACAATTGGGTTTGATCGACCGGCTAGGGCTGGAAAACTATTTGCAATCGCAGATTTAACCAGCCAACTGCGACGGCAGCACCGAGGGCGAGGGCCAATGCCATTAAATTAAGAGAAGCTTCGCTCCTTCTCCCTTCGGGAGAAGGCTGGGATGAGGGGATCAAAATAAAGTATTTTTCCTTATTTTTGATCCTCCTCACCCCAACCCTCTCCAGCAGGAGAGGGAGC
>NZ_JAXUHN010000078.1:0-23592 GCF_035916875.1 Methylomicrobium sp. Wu6 | reverse complement strand
CCCTTTGGACACAGGAAAACCCGCCTGCCTGCCTGAGCTACGGCTCCACACAAAAGTGTGAGTCGCTTAAAAATTCGGCCGGTGGATAGGGAAAATTATACTTTTCGGGCAGACACTAGATAGCAAATGGCGTTTCCATGCCAGATCGAACACCCGGCAAAAATCGTCGAGCAGACAAAAAAGTTCGGTTAAACTGTCCATGAGCGCCTCCCGATCGTGTTTTTATTTGTTCGCTAAAACAGAATCTTACGAGAAAATGGGGCGCTCGCTCTGGATTTCTTATTCCAAACTCAGGTTACAATAAATCTGTGATCAGCAACGCAACGACTTTTATAAGGCGAACACTGCCGGGGTGTTTTTGCCCAGTGCTCTGGATGCCAAATACAAGAACGCCGTCTTGGAGTTTGCTTGGGAGTAGCTGTTCCCAGCAAAATCATCGGCGGCATACGCCAGTTTACAGTCAGTGGTCAATGAGTGTTTTATGGCTGAAATTGGCCGTTATGCAAAGCTTTGCATAACGGCCATAAGCTGCCGGTGGGTTGTTCTGCAGGGCTGCCGTTCGAATGACCGTTTCATTCTGAAACCTGACGAACAGCCTACGCATGCAACTCACCCTAAGCCGTAAGCCGGCCCATTTCGGACACCAGTCATTCACGAACGTTGGCTTTACCCTCTGTCTGTTGTGCATTTCGTGTCTCAATGCATCAGCCAACCCAACTTTTGAATGGCGACATTCAACCATGAAGCGAACGCTTTCGGCGTGCAGGAAATTCAGGTAGACATCCTGAAGGGGTTGCGGACGACGCTCTTAGAAGACCTCTAATGGCTGTTTGTTACTCTAAAGCTTGTTCAACGGGCAAGACCATTTCAATTCGAAGGCCACCTTCTGGCCGGTTCTTCGCAATAATTGAACCGCCATGGGCTTCCACGGCCCGACGGGCGATCGCCAGGCCGAGACCGAAGCCGGTCTGGTTATCAGCGCCGCCACGGAAAAACGGTTTGAAGATCGACGCCAATTGCGTTTCGGAAACCCCGGATCCCTGATCGAGAATCATAAGATGTACGCGCTGCCCATCCGAGGTGAAATGGGTTTCGACACGCACGCTCTTGCCCGGCGGGGTATACTTGACCGCGTTGCGGAGAATGTTTTCGATAGCTCTCAGGATCAATTCAGCGTGGCCTTGGATTCGAATCTCCGTGATTCCGGCGTATTCGACGACAACATTCTTGGCTGCGGCCTCGAATCGGGCATCCTCGAGAATGGATTCAAGCAGTTCGCCGAGATCAACTTCTTCTGCTGCGATGCCCGCTACGCCAGCCTCTAGCCGGGAAAGGGTTAGCACTTCACCCACCAATTCGTCAAGGCGTCCCGCCTCGCGCTCGATGCGGTCGAGGCTGGCGTCGGTCTTATCCGGCTGCTGCCGGGCCAAGCCGACGGCCGCATGCAGGCGGGCCAAAGGGGAGCGCAGTTCATGAGACACGTCGTGCAGAAGGCGCCGCTGCGCAACCACTAGGGTACCGATTCGCTGGGCCATGTGATCAAACTCTCGCCCGAGGTCAGCCAGTTCGTCACGGCGCCGACCTATGGCCGGTTCCACCCGGGTATCCAGTTGGCCACTGGCCATGGCCTTGAAGGCCGCTCCCAGATGACGGATCGGCTTGGAAAGATACCAAGCCAGCCCGGCGCTGAACAGCAAGCTGGTAAGAAGGCCCATTATCACCGGCATAACCGGCAGCAAGGGGGCATAAGGTGGAGACCTGCCCCCAGGAAAGGGCAGCGGTTTCGCGCCAAAGCGCCGATCGAGGGCGGTTATGAACAGCACATAACGGTGCCCGTCCTCCATCTGCACCGTCCGCACTTGCTGCGAAAAGTTGCCTTCCCGAACCCACTGCTGGGCCTGTTCCCACGCCCCCGATGGCAGCGAGCGCCCAAGGATATCCTGACCTCTCTCATCGACCGCATAGACGGCGGGGAGCGATTCGCGCTTCGCTTCCACCTCGAATTGGTTTAAGGCGGCAACGCCGCCGGACCGCAATACGGCCGCCGCGGCAGCGATCTCGGGCACGACTGATCTCTCTACAGCAGCGACGCTCGGCATTTTCTCCCCATCGCTATGCCGGTGCATCCAGAACACCGTCCCGACTCCAATTACAGCCGTAAGTTGGGACAGCCATAGGGCGAAGAATAGCTTCCAGAACAGTCGTCCCACCGGCTTAATCCTTAACGAAAACATAGCCTCTTCCCCGCACCGTCTGGATATAGGATTCGCCGTCTGGACGGGCGCCGAGCTTCTGACGGATGCTGCTAATGTGCACGTCGATGCTGCGGTCGAAACGGGCTAGAGGCCGTCCTAGACCCATTTCGGACAATTCGTCCTTGCCGACCACCCGGCCGGCATTACGGGCCAGAATTTCGAGCAGATTGAACTCGGTACTGGTCAATTCGAGCGGTTGCCCCCTCCATGTCGCATTGCGCTTCTGTGGGTGCATCATCAGAAAACCGATAGAGACTGTTTCGGATGTCTCCGCGGATGTCTGCGCGCGACGAAGGATGGCGCGGATACGAGCGGCCAGCTCCCTCGGCATACAGGGTTTGGGCACATAGTCGTCAGCGCCCAACTCAAGGCCGAGGATGCGGTCCAGGTCGTCGCCCTTGGCGGTGAGCATCAGGACCGGAATTCGGCTGTGCAAACGGATGCGGCTTAGTGCTTCAATGCCGCTCATGCCCGGCATCATGATGTCCAGTACGACGATGGTATGTCGGCCAGACAGGGCCTCCGCCACGCCGGTCGCACCATCGTATACCGCCAGGACGTCGAAACCGTCCCGCCGCAAATACTCCGCGAGCATCTCGGCGAGTTCGGCATCATCGTCCACCAAGAGAACGTTCATCTTAAATGCCTCTTTTAAACGGGAAAAATTGGACGAAATCCCAATCGCCTAGCGCCTTTGTCCTCATCTCTGACCTTTCTTTCAAAAGGAGGACGGCCGGGGATGAGAGATTAGATTTTTTCAGGCTCAACATAAGTGAGGAATTTAAGATCATCGTTTCGGATTCCGAAATGTACGCTTCAGATAATAGCGAAGCCTCGTCGTCAGTACAGCCTATTTCATTATTTTTTACCTAACTTTACATATCCTTAACCCTCATTTACGGGAACATTCGTCACACTATGGGCCATGGAGTGCGCTGAAGCCCTCCATAACTCATCCAATTGGTTTCTTTACCAGGAGTGCATCATGAATAGCCGAATCCCCACAGTACGTACCCTTTGCTCCAGTCTTTTGTTGGTCCTCCCTCTGATTACCCAGGCAGCCCCTTCGATGGATTTTCCCCATGCAGGTGCCGGCGGACCACCGTTTCAGGAGGGTAACGCCTTACCGTTCGCCAGTGACCGGCTGCCGCCTTACGTGCATGACCTGGATCTGAGCAACTCCCAACGGGCCAGAATCGCCGAGATCTTGAAAACCCAGGGCGCGTCCCTGCGCGACAAGGCCGAAGCGGGCCGGAAAGCGCAGAATGAATTGCGTAAACTGGCTTTTTCCTCAGACTACAGCGAGGATAAGGCCAAGGCCCTTGCCGACGTTTCCATACCTATCATGGCAGAACTGGCAGTCCTCCACGCTCGGCTCGATCACGCCATCTTTACTGTGCTGACTCCCGAACAGCAGCAACAGGCCAAGGAACACATGGCGAATTTCAAAGGACATTTCCCTAGGCATTAAAGACGTGCCTGACTACGTGTCAAAAATGAATTTTGGAAATAACCCTTTATGAATAAATCAATGCCTCGTTCCGGTTTGCTCCTACTGGCCGTGGCGGTGCTTTGTGGTTGCACTCAGCTTTTTCCCAAAGTGGGGCCGGATTACCAAAAGCCTGAGTTGGTTTTGCCCGCCAACTGGTCCGACGCAATGCCACCCCATAGCCAGCAAACTACAAGCGATAGGGATCGAAGCCTGGCGCAGTGGTGGCAACAATTGGGTGATGCGCAACTGGATCGATTGATCGATGAGGCCCTGGCCGCCAATCTCGATCTACGCAGCGCCAAGGCTCGTTTACAGCAAACACGCGCTACTCGGGACCAGGCCGAGGCTGAACTCTATCCGACGCTGAAGGCGTCGGGCAACGCCAATCAGCGGGAAGTTGACAGCTCAGGTACCGGCACGCAGGCTACGGGCACCAATATTGGTGCCGGCATCGGCTCCGGTGGTGTCGGCTCCACGGTCAATGGTGCCACTTACAGCCTCGGTCTCGACGCTAGTTGGGAAATCGACATCTTCGGCGGTATTCGGCGCGGTATTGAAGCCGCGACTGCGGACGAGGCAGCGATCGAAGCCAAACTGCACAACGATCGCGTTTCGCTGGTCGCCGAGGTGGCAAGGAACTACGTCGAGCTTCGTTCCTATCAGCGCCGCTTGTCCATAGCGAAGGACAACCTGGCCAGTCAAAGCGAAACCGCGCAAATTACCGAATGGCGTTTTCAGGCCGGCTTGGCGAATGCCAGCGATGTCGAACAAGCCAAGACTAGCCGCGAACAGACCCGCGCCGGCATTCCCGATCTGGAAGTGGGCTTGAGGGCGGCGGAAAACCGGCTGGCCGTATTGCTTGGCCGCAATCCTGGTAGCTTACGTCAACAACTCGCCGAGACCAAAGGATTGCCCAATTTGCCATCAAGCCTGGCCGCTGGCATTCCCACCGATGTGTTACGCCAGCGCCCGGACCTGATCGCGGCCGAACGCACCTTGGCCGCTGAAACCGCGCGAGTCGGGCAGAAGCTGGCGAAGCGTTTTCCCAGTCTTAATCTGAACGCCTCGCTGAACTGGTATACCTTTGCTTCGTCGGGGATGAGCACCGTCATTCAGAGCATTGGGGCCAGTTTGGGAACCACCTTGTTCGACGCTGGCCGGTTGCGGGCGGCGGTGGATATTCAAAGCGCGGTGCACGAACAGGCGCTGGTGAGTTATCAGAACAGTGTATTGACCGCACTGGAAGAAGTCGAAAACGCGCTGAAATCCTACGCCGCCGGCCATGAGCGAGTCCAAGCGCGCCGCGCCGCCGCCGATTCTGCCCGCAGCGCCGCACAACTCGCCCGCCAACTCTATCAATCCGGCCTGGCCGATTTTCAGAGCGTACTAGACAGCGAACGTACCCGCTTGAGCACCGAAGACAGTCTGGCCACAGCCGAGGCCGGGCTTAGGACCAGTCTGATCAGCCTTTACAAAGCCTTGGGCGGCGATTGGCAAGAGGCACCGACAACACCGACTCAGTCTATCTCGCAACGGAGCAGCTCCTGATGAATCAACCACCTGAAAATTCGAGGGATGCCTTGCAAGCTATCCTTAACGCCAATGCCGATAAATCAGCCCATCGTCAGCGTCGTTGGCTATTGATTACTGCGGCCATTGTTGGCCTGCTGGTTTTATTCCCGCTGTTCGCCCACGGCGGCAAACAAAACGCTCTGCAGTTCCTGACCGAAACGGCGACAACCGGTGACCTGGTGGTGACGGTGTCGGCCAGCGGCACCTTGGAGCCGACCACGTCGGTGGATGTCGGCAGTGAAATGTCCGGCGCCGTGGCCCGGGTACTGGTGCAGGAAAACGATCATGTAAAAAAGGGCCAGTTGCTGGCTCAGCTCGATCTGACCAAGTTAAGTGATGCCGTGACCCGCTCCAAAGCCGAACTCGCCTCGGCACAGGCGTCGGTGGCGCAAGCTCGCGCCACGGTGGCAGAATCGAAGGCGTCGCTCTCGCGGATGCGCCAAGTCGCAGAAATTTCCGCCGGCAAAGTGCCCGCCCAAACCGAGCTGGAGAAAGCGGAAGCCACGCTGCAACGCGCCGTCGCCAACGAAGCCAGCGCCCGGGCTGCTGTCGAGCAGGCCCAGGCGGCATTGAAAACCGACGAAACCAATCTGGCTAAGGGCACGATACGCTCGCCGGTCGATGGCGTGGTGTTGTCGCGCAAAATCGAATCGGGCCAAACCGTGGTTTCCGCCATGACCATTCCGGTGTTGTTCACGCTGGCGGAAGACCTGACGAATATGGAGTTACAGGTCAAGGTGGACGAGGCCGATGTCGGCAAGGTAAAGGTCGGCCAGTCCGCGACGTTTACGGTTTCGGCCTGGCCAGGGCACGACTTCCCGGCCACGATCCAGCGCGTCAGCCTGGGTTCGACCATCGTCGATAACGTGGTGACCTATAAGACCGTGCTTGGGGTGCGTAACGACGAGCTGGCACTGCGGCCGGGCATGACCGCCACCGCGACCATCGTCACCGCCCGCCGCGACCACGTATTACTGGTGCCGAACGCGGGCTTGCGCTTCACGCCACCGGAGACTGCGGAACCCACACAGGACAGAAGTTTCGTCAGCCGTCTGTTGCCGCGCCCGCCCGCCGAACCGAAAAAACGCAATGGTTCGACCGCTTCCGGTTCACCGCAGGTTTGGGTACTCGACGACAATCAACAGCCACAACCGGTGCCGGTCGAAATCGGCGAAAGTAATGGCCGCTTAACCGAAATTGTCGCCGGGAACTTGAAAACGGGCATGGAGGTTATCACCGATTATCAGGAAGCCAAGCCATGAGTGAAATCAACGCTGCGCCGCTAATCCAGCTATCCGGCATTACTAAAGTGTATGGTGAGGGCCAGGCCGCGTTTCAAGCACTGCGCGGCATTGACCTCCGCATCGCCGCCGGCGACTTTGTGGCCGTGATGGGACCTAGCGGTTCCGGTAAATCAACAGCGATGAATATTCTCGGCTGCCTGGATATGCCCAGCAGCGGTACATACCAATTCCAAGGCGTTCACGTCGAGCGGCTCGATCGCAACCAGCGCGCGTTGCTGCGCCGCCACTGCCTAGGCTTCGTGTTTCAGGGTTTCAACCTATTACCTCGCACCTCGGCGCTGGAAAATGTCGAATTGCCATTACTCTATCGCGGCGAAGGCGCTCTATCCCGGCATGACGCCGCCAAGGCGGCGCTGGCCCGTGTCGGGCTAGCCGGCTGGGAAGCACATACACCCACCGAACTGTCCGGCGGCCAGCAACAGCGTGTCGCCATTGCCCGCGCCATCGTCACCCAGCCACTGGTGTTACTGGCCGACGAGCCAACCGGCAACTTGGATACTCAGCGTAGCCACGAAATCATGGAGTTGCTGGTGACATTAAATCGGGAACAAGGCATCACCATTCTGATGGTAACCCATGAGCCGGAGATGGCGGCCTATGCCCAGCGCATCGTGCACTTTATCGATGGCCGGGTGACGGAAGATCAAACCCCGGGAGAAGCTACATGTGGCTGAATACCCTTCTGTTGGCGTTACGAGCGATTCGCCGCAATCTGATGCGCTCTTTCCTAACGATACTCGGCATTGTCATCGGCGTGGCTGCCGTGGTGACGATGGTCACGTTGGGCCAGGGAGCGACGCGTATGGTCTCCGACCAGATTTCCAGCCTCGGTAGCAATCTGTTGATGGCGCGGCCGGGCCAGCGGTTGGGACCAGGGCGCGATTCAGCGGGTGCGCCCAATTTCAAGAAAGCCGACGCCGAGGCGATACTCACCCAGATTGGCGGCTTGCGTGAAGTGGTGCCGGTGGTTGGTCATGCGATTACGCTGGTAGCCGGCAACAACAACTGGTCCACCACGGTCAACGGTACGACCAATGGTTATCTGGTCGCCGGTAGCTGGAAGCTGGCCGCTGGCCGGGAGTTTCTCGACGACGAGGAACGCACCGGCAAAGCCGTTTGCATCATTGGCGCCACGGTTAAAATAGAATTGTTTGGTAACCGCAATCCCTTGGGCGACGAAGTCCGCATCAAGACCTTCGTTTGCCAAGTGGTCGGCTTGCTGGCTGCCAAAGGTCAGGGCGCGATGGGCATGGACCAAGACGATACCGTGCTGATGCCGCTATCGACTGTGCAGCGCCGCCTGACCGGTAATCAGGATGTTTCGAGCTTATTGGTCTCGCTGAAAGACGGTACCGACGCGTCCAAAACCATGCAACAAATCCGCCTAATCCTACGCGAACGCCGCAAACTGGCCGACAACGAGGCCGATAATTTCAATATCATGGACACCAAACAAATCGCCGAAACCCTGTCCGGCACCATCGGCACCATGACCGCCTTGCTTGGCGCGGTGGCGGCGGTCAGCTTGCTGGTGGGTGGTATTGGCATCATGAACGTGATGCTGGTATCGGTGACCGAGCGGACGCGGGAGATTGGCATCCGCCTCGCCATCGGTGCACTGGAAAATGAGGTATTGCTGCAATTCTTGATCGAAGCGGTCATGCTGTCCTGCCTGGGTGGTCTGATCGGCATCATGCTGGCCTTCTTGGCCTGTCTTGCATTGTCTTCGTTGATGCACATACCTTTTCTGTTTAATCCCAGCATCAACTTGTTAGCGTTTGGCTTCTCGGCTGCAATCGGGATTGTTTTTGGCTACATGCCGGCCCGGCGCGCGGCGTGGTTGGATCCGATTGTCGCGCTGCGGCATGAGTAATTCTGCCCTCTTTCATGATGAAAACCGATGAGGCATTTTCAGCCAATTCATGGGCATTTCGAATAAGCGGTGATTCGTAAGAATCAGAAAACGACATTCAATGACTGCTATGGCCGCCTGCTGTCCTATAACAGTTGCGATTAGCGACTGGTTTACTTTAAATACCTGCCATTGAAACTCGGACCGATCGAACGGCGACAATGGGTCGGCAGCAGCGATTCGTGGTGCATGTAAACAGTCATTCCGGAACGTCTGCTTTCAGAAGAGCCCAGTGTCAGCAAGGGTAACCGTAAGGGTTCCTTCGTTTTATGGAGTCTGCAAGCTGTCCGAAAAATCCTCATTGATTAGTAATTGCGAATGTCAGGCGACAATAGCCTCCTGTCAATTGATGTATCTTAAAAACGACCGTTTTATAGAATATTCGGATGTCTGATTTAGCACAGATTTTCGATTAGGCGCATTCCTCAGGATAAAACCATTCTTTCCGCACCGTTCCTGGCGGGCCTGCCCTGCCCCACTCCCGGACCAGCGACCAGTCGCCGAATATTCCAGGTGTAACGATCATCTGATAAAACCGGTGCATGTTCTTTTCCGGATCGTGCCGTTCCAGATAAATGGGGCCCATGCCTATACCTTATATATCCGCCACCAACTTGCTGAGCCTCTCCTGCCCAGCATGCGTGTAAATCTACGTCGTCGCGATGCTCTCGTGCCCGAGCAAGGCCTGGATATCGACCAGCTGCACGTCCTTTTCCAAGAGCCGCGTCGCATAGGTGTGCCGGAGCTTGTGCGGCGTGACCTTCTTCTGAATGCCAGCCTTGTCGATCAGCTTCTTTAAATAGGCGCGGACTGCGTGGGCGCCTGCCGGCTTGCCGGCGATCGACAATGCCAACACCCGGCCGAAAGCTTCCGGAAGCGGAACCTGGCGCTCCTTGTTGCCCTTCCCTATCACCCGCACCGATTTGGCCACGCCATCGACCACGCGGATATGGTTCACTTTCAAGCCCAAAGCCTCGCTGATTCGGAGGCCCGACTTCTGGATCAACTCGAACAATAAATCGTAGCGCTGCCTGACCTTCAACGCCGATTCGCGGCTGCGGCCGAAAACATTGTCCGGAATGTCGTCGTGATTGCGCGTGGCTTTTTGCAGCGCGTTTTGCTCTTCGACTTCGAGCCAGACCGGCATGCGGCGAGGGCGTTTGGGTTTCTCGACCTGGTACACAGGATCGTCGGCGACCAGGCTGTTTCGCTTCGCTCATTTATAAAAGGTGGCGAGGCAGGACACCTTGCGGGCGACTGCGTGCGGACCTACCCCTTCGCGCGACAGGTGCGAGACGAAAAATTCCAGATCGGTCGGCTTGCAGCTGCGCCAACCGAGTTTCGCGTCGTCGAGCCAACGGTTCCAGATGCCGAGATCGGAATTGTAGTTGTAGCAGGTCGTATCGGCGTGGCCCTTGGTGTATTTGAGGAAGCCAAGGAAATCTTTTCTGGCTTGCTCGAAGGAAGTTTCGGTTTGGTTGGTCATCTCGTCTCCATGCCGCGTTTGGAAACCTGATCGGGAATTTCCGGCCGGGGGCCAGAAAACTCAGTTTACTAAAATTACTATTTTATAGAAAATCTGTGAGAATGCAAAAACGTAAGTATTAAGGCGCAGAGCGAAAAATCGCCTATTAAGGGCAACAAAAACACAATGATATGATATCAAATCATACTAAATGTACTAAAACTTTTGTTTTAGTACAATAATCAAGCTGATGACAAATAAACACCGATAGAGTAGCATTCAGGATCATGCTCTTTTGTAATTATCGAACAGTGAGCGAAAACAACGAGACTGTTATGGCAGAAAAAGAATCGCTGAAAGAGAAGATATTGGCGTGGCGCGAAGAACGACAAAATGGCCAAAGAATATGGAGTTTCTTTCATCATTTATCACTGTTCGGATCCATAATCTGTAGCGTATCAGCGGGCGCTGTTTTGCAAATGACTCATAACCAGACTCTTGCAAGCCTATTGACAACAGGCGCCGCCGTTTTAACTGGAATTGCGCTGTCCGGCGGATTCGAAAGAAAATGGAGAAGCAATCGTCTCAGTAGAAGCATCGCCGACAGAATGCTCGTGGATATCGATAGCGACAACCCAAATATTGACGACATCCGGAAGCAATATAAATTGGCTATCGAAAAACATGACACTGAGGTTGTGAGCGACACGAATAACGATCACCAGAATGGGAGGGAACGATGATCAACATCCCCAGCTTGAGACCCGAGTCCCGTTACGGCTTGCCCGTTGCTGATCATATCCTGTTCAACCGGCATTACGTCCTCGGCTACTCGTATTATTTCCGGCAAGCCAAATGGGCGATGGAAATTGTTGACTCCAGCATGATGACCCTGGAAAGGGCCGACAACTTCCGGCCGGATTTCCGCATCCCGGAAATGTTCCGAGCCGACCTGGCGGATTATGAGGAATCCGGATTCGATCGAGGCCACCTGGTCGCGAGCGCCAATCAAAACGAAGTGGCCATCCAGAACAGCGAGACCTTCCTGCTCTCCAACATGGCTCCCCAAAAGCCGCAGTTCAATCGAGGCATCTGGAAGCAGCTTGAAACTGCTGTCAGGAAACTCGACGCCAAGGAAGATATTTACGAGACCTATGTGATCAGCGGCCCGATCTTCGATTTCGACACGCCGATCGCGCGAATCGGCGCCAGTGACGACAACGGCGTCACCCTCCCCGTTCCGAACTCTTATTTCAAGTCGGTCCTGACTGAAGATAAACGAGGCGACTTGAATATGTGGTCGTTCGTGCTGCCGAACGAGGCATCAGACAAGCCGCTGGAATCCTTCCTTGTGCCGACCGTCGTGGTCGAGCGACTGGTCGGGATATTCTTATGGGACCGGCTGACCGGGCAGAAAATCGAGCAAGAGAAAAAGAATGTCCGGAAGATGTGGAAGACTTAGGCTGTGGCGATGCGGCTATCCACAGAATCTGTGGATAAGTGACAGCTCGGCCTACCGCCGCAAATGATAGGAGGTGGAGTCTGGTTAAATTGACTGAAAATTGGTCAGCTCTTTTTTGGTAAAATGGCAAGTCGCCGGAAAGCGTGGGCGAGACCTTCGAGTGGTTTACAAGGGTATTGGACGATGAAAAAGGGTATCGTGGCTAGTTTATGCGCAGAGACTCCAAATTAGCTGCCAATTCATAAGTGAACTGTCCCAAATTTCTAAAGACTCGACAGGAGGACTCCCATCAAACACTATTTGCGGCCCACCACCGCATTGCGGGGTGTGATCTTGCGCAAGAGGCTCGTAGAAATACTTATAAAACCTCAACTTACTATTGCTAGGATCCTCTCTATCCCCATTGAATGCAACGAAAGATGAGTTCTTAATGTTTGAGGTATGAATAGTCGCTCTTAACCGGCAATCACTCCACTCAGGCAATATTTGCAGAGCTTCACGAGTCGCTTCAGGATCATTCCATTTTCCATATGAACACCAATGATATCGCGGCTTTGAACGACGTACTGGCCTATTTTGCTTTGGCACAGGGGGAAGACGCCCGGTTTTCTGCACATAATCTTTCACGAGTTCATCGCTAGGAAAAACTTTGCTACTGGAGTCTAGCACCCTATAAAGCCTATCTGCTATGTTTTCAATGCCAATTATTTTGAACTGCGGAAAAGCAGGCCTAGGCGGAATAATCGACACGGGATACCGCTGCAAATACCCATCCATGCTTCCAACCCATTTAGCTATGTATTCAAGGCTATCAACTAATGCTCGCTTACCCACGGCAGAGTGCGTTTGAAATATATTTGCCAATTCTTCTGTACGGTGATTACCAAATTCATCTACAAATCGAGAACATACAACTAAGAACCCTTCTAGGGCTGACTCTGTTAATTCTCCATTTAAAAGGCGTAGCAATGTTTCGAGCTGTTCCCCAGTTATTGGGTCGTCTTCCGGATACCATTTGGATATCATGCGCAACATATACCCTCCACCTATGTCTCTTAACAAATTGGCATAGTTTATCAGTGATTGCTTACACCCATTATCTGGTTCTATAATATAACCAAGCTATACCCCATTGGGGGCGCCTGCTGTGCCAGTACGTGAGATTCTCCGACTGGTTCCCGTACATTCTCAGATATGAGATGGACGGGGACTTTATTAACCCTAGTCGGAGCTCTTTACATGGCAAAATCTCGCAAATCTCTCGTCGTTCCCCGTTCGATCGCTTTTTCCCATCAATCCGGCCGCTGCTTTTATTGCAACGAACCCATGTGGTCGGAAGATCCCCATGAATTCGCGCTAAAGCACAGGATCACACTTGGCCAGGCTAAGCACTACCAGTGTACCGGAGAACATCTTAAGGCTCATAAAGATGGTGGAACGGCGGAACGAAGCAATATCGTTGCGGCATGCTTATTCTGTAATCGGAAACGACACCAGCGCAAAGAGCCTCCGCATCCAAATCAATATAAAAAACTGATCGAGAATCGCATGAGCCAAGGGCGTTGGCATGACGTTAGGCTAAATTGAGTATTTTTTTGATCGACTACCGGGGCGGCCATCGTGCTAATCCGCAACTCGTCCGCGCGACCGCAAAACCTCCCTGTTTTGCGGTCGCGCTCCCGAATTGCTCAGATATTCCTACTCCACGAGCCCCTGGCATAGCCCATCCATGGCTGCCCGGCACCGGCCTCCCTGCCAGTGCCGCCAAAAGCTCCGCGGTTACACTCAATCTTGACCTCACCCAAAGCTTGCTATCCCTGCCGCTGCGCAATCCCAATAAGGCGTGCGTCCCGCATAAGCCATAAGATTCCGCCGCCGCCCCCGCCCACCAAAAGTCCCCAACTCGCCGCTGGCCAACCCACTGTCTTTCAAAGCGCTGCTTTCACGCCCGCCGTCCGCTTTTACCTTCAGCGGGGCCTTTGTCGGCCGGATGTCGTCGGTGAGACTATATGTATTCTGCTGATACTGATAAAGTAAAAGGCTCCAAAACAATAATTAAAATCCGCATGCACGAACTAACCGAACGCGAACTTTACCAAGCCCTTGAGTACGCCAAAAGCCTGGATGAAAACGCCGAACGGCGAATCCTAGAGCAATTCCAGCTTGAACAGATCGCTCTGGCCCAAACCATCTTCGGTATTTTCCCTGCCGTGATCGCCGAGCAGAACCAGGATATGGCGAATCTGTTCATGGACCTTTGCTTCGACGTGATTTGCGTTTATCAAAAGGCCTTCGGCCCGCTGCCGTCGCAGAAAGACATGGATTTGGACTGGCTGGAGAAACAGGCGATGCTGCTGGACGCGGAGCTGCAATCTTTGATGACTGATAAGCACATGGACGAGAAAATCAGGGAGAAGCTGCAGGACCTTCTGCGGCAGCGTTCACTCGATGAGACGGGGCAAATGGGATTGGTAAATTTTATGAACGTCGCGATCGACGACTTCGCCTCGGAAAACCCTGTTCGGGTTCCGGCGATTAAAACGACTCAGACGATGATCTTTATGGTAATCCGGCTATTCAACGAACTTTATAGTCATGCGGCCGCTATTTCATAGCGGCGGAGGGCTGAAGATGTAGCAACTTGCTACACTTCGGAAATTTGTAAAACGCTAACTTGACTTAACTACGTCTAAAATTAGCTTCATTCAAATCTGACATTGACAGGCAGGGTTCGACTCTAAGGAGTCACTCAATCTAGATTTACGAACGGTAACATACCACCCCAAAGCGGCTAGTCGATTCAGAGAATCAACTGGTGCTACCGGCTTGGTATAAGTCTCAAACAAGTCAAGATCGACGGTGAATCCCTCTTCATCTCCAACTACCGTCAGGAGATCCAGATACTATGAAGCATCGGCCATACGGTCAGCCTGGGCTTACGCCAAATCGCCAGGTTCAGTCGCGCGGTTATCTTCATCTTGGACGCTGCTCCGGCTATTCGATCCGATCGTGGCTGAGCTGCGGTTGTTTAGCAGGCTTTTTGCCGCGCATGACAGAACGTCGTCGCCTGCCGATCAACACAGCGGTTATAGAAACGCACCGCCCTAAGACAGTTTTGGGGTTTGCTTGTAAATCAGTATCGGTGTCTTCGCTAAGATGGGATTTACCTGTGCAATCCTGGGTTTATTGCTTCATTAACCCCAACAAACCCTTCATTAACGCCAACGGTGTCGGCGGGCATCCGGGGATGACAACATCCACCGGAATTACGTTCGACACCGCGCCGCAACTAGCGTAACTCACGCCGAACTCGCCCCCACAAACCGCGCAATCGCCGGCCGCGACCACCCATTTCGGATTCGGGGTCGCTTCGTAAGTGCGCAACAGCGCCGTTTGCATATGCCGCGACACCGGCCCGGTGACCAGCAGAACGTCGGCATGCCGGGGCGAGGCGACAAAATGGATGCCAAAGCGTTCGATGTCGTAATACGGGTTGTTTAACGCATGTATTTCCAGCTCGCAGCCGTTGCAGGAACCCGCATCGACTTCGCGGATCGCGAGACTGCCGGAAAATTTTTTGTCGACGTGCCGTTTGATTTCAATACCCAGGCGCTCCAGTTCATCGTCTTTAGGCGGCTTGATCCGTTCGGTGACCATGCCGGTCGTCAGGATTTTTTTAAACAGTCTCAACATCGGCGTGTCCTATAAATCGTTGCCCGAGTAGGAGCCATTCAGGGATTTGTTGCAGACCGGAAAATCCGGCACGATATTGTTCAAGGTCAGTTTTTCAAATACCGGCCAATTTAAAATGCTCGGATCGCGCGGATAAAAACGCGCGATTTGATTGTCGCCATCGAAACGGATGTAGGCGACAATTTCGCCACGCCAGCCTTCCACGATGCCCAAACCTTCACTACCGACGGCAGGCGTGCGCCATGCTGCGATCAGGTCGCCGCCGATCGGCAAGCGGCCGATGAATTGCTCGATCAATTTTAACGCGGCATTGATTTCCTTAAGGCGTATCCAGACTCGGGCGGCAATGTCGCCTTCGGTTTCCAGCGGCACCTTGAACGTCGCCTGGTCATAGGGCGGATAAGGCGCATCGCGTCGAACGTCGAAGCTTTGCCCGCTGGCGCGGCCGACGTAACCCACCGTGCCAAAGGCTTCGGCAATTTCCGCCGATAAATAACCCGCAGTATAAAGCCGGTCTTCCAGCGAGGTATTTAAATCCAACGCGGTCACGATGTCGGACAGTTCTTTGCGCAAGCGGGCGATGTCCTTCAACATCGATTGACCGGCCTCGTGCGTGACATCGCAGGCGACGCCGCCGGGGACGACCCGGTCCATCAGCAGGCGGTGGCCGAAAACGCCGGCATTCGTGCGCAACCAGAGCTCGCGCAAGCGCGTGAATTGCATTTGCGCAAACACGAAAGCGACGTCGTTGCAGATCGCGCCGACGTCGCCCAGATGGTTCGCAATGCGTTCGCGCTCGGCCAATATCTCGCGTATCAAGGCCGCGCGCGGCGGTATCTCGACGCCGGCCGCGCGTTCCATTGCCATGCAGGCTGCCCAGGAGTGGCCTACCGTGGTATCGCCGGAAATGCGTCCGGCTAATCGGGCTAAGGACTCCGGCGTCCTGCCTTCGGCAATTTTCTCGATGCCTTTATGCACATAGCCCAGCCGCTCCTCCAAATTCAGGATCAACTCGCCGTCCGCCTGAAAGCGGAAATGGCCCGGCTCGATAATGCCGGCATGCACCGGACCGACCGGAATTTCATAAACGCCCGCCCCGTAGGCTTTGACGAATTGATAATCCAGATCCGGAGACGTCATGGTTTGCGGCTCGCCCTGAACCGGAAAATCCTTGCGTAGCGGATGGCTTTGTTTAGACCAGGCTTTATGCCGCGTCCAGGGACGATTGTCGGGATGGCCCGAAAAATCGATCCCGAACATGTCCCGGGTATGCCGTTCACTGCGATTGGCGGCCGGATAAACCGTTGCTTGCGAAGGTAATGCGGGTTTAGCCGCGCTGACCGTCGTGCGCAAGAGGAGATAAACGCCATGTTTTTCAAAACAGGCATTGATCAAAAATCGGTCTTGGTCATGTTCCGCCCAGCCTGCGGCCCAACGTATGTTTTGTTGGATCGCCAGTTCCGCAAACTGTCGCCAGTGGTGAGCGTCGATTTGCCATAGGGTTGCTGACGGCAGAGGAGTTTGTGCAACCGCAATGTCTGCGGCAACGAGCCGGCTCAAGAAATCAGTCGTCCAATTGGCATCACTCATAAGGGTGCGCTCCCGGAAATTAACAACGTCGCCTGTGAAAACCAGTTAGCTAAAAAACCGGGAATCGAGAGGCCCAGCCACAACACGAGCGCCAGATGGATCATTACCGGCCACAGGTTGGCTTTGACAGGCATTTGACCTTCGGGTTTGTCGCCGTAGACCATCGGATGTATATGTCTGAACAAGCCGGCAAAGGCAATGCCGATGCCGAGCAGTAGCAGCGGCGTCAACCAGGGATAGCTGTGCATCGTGGACAGCAACACCAGAAACTCGCTGGTAAACACGCCGAAAGGCGGAAAGCCCGCAATGGCGATCGTGCCGATTAACAAGCCCCAGCCAATGCTGGGCTGGGTTTTAATCAGCCCGCGAATGTTGTCGATGCTTTGGGTGCCGGCGACTTGCGCGGCATGACCGACGGTTACGAAAATGGCCGATTTGGTCAGCGAATGTATGGTCATGTGTAGTAATGCCGCGAAGGTGGCCAGCGGGCTGCCGATGCCGAAGGCAAAGGTCATCATGCCCATGTGTTCGATCGATGAATAGCTGAACATCCTTTTGATATCCTTCTGCCGATGCAGGAAAAAGGCAGCGACCAGAAACGACAGCATGCCGAATCCCATCATCAGATAACCCGCCGTCGCCGACCGGGTAGCGCCGTCCACCAGCATCTTGTTACGGACGACCGCGTATAAGGCGTCGTTCAGCAACAAGCCCGACAACACCGCCGACATCGGCGTCGGTCCTTCGGAGTGGGCGTCAGGCAGCCAGTTATGCAAGGGCACCAGACCGATTTTGGTGCCGTAGCCGATCAACATGAAAACGAAGGCGATCTGCAGCACCTCCGGGTTTAATTTATCGGCGTGGGTGTAAAGGATCGACCACAGCAGCGAGTTTTCGATATCGCCCACCTGGACCGCCGCATAGTACAGCAAAATAGTGCCGAACAAGGCTTGCGCGATGCCGACGCCGCAGAGGATGAAATATTTCCAGCCCGCCTCGATCGATTCGGGCGTTCGATACAAGCTGACCAGCAACACCGTCGCCAACGTCGCGCCTTCCATGGCCACCCACATCACGCCCATGTTGTTGGTGGTCAGCACCAGATACATCGCCAGCATGAAACCCTGATACATCGAGTAATAGAGTTTTAAACGCTGCTCGGTGAGTTTGCCGATTTCCATTTCATGCGCCATGTAAGGCGCAGAAAATATCGAGGTGGTCAGGCCGACGAAGGCGGTCAGCACGATCAGATAGACGTTGAACGGATCGATCAAAAAGGCCCGGTCCGCAGACAAAATGGCGCCTCGATTCAAGACGTTCGTAGCCAGCCAAAGCGTCGCAGCCAGACAAACGGCGTTAAAGCGGACGTTCAGTTTGCCGGTATCCGCTCGGTGTCCGGTGAGCGCAAAAAACACGATGCCGATAAGCGGAATCAATAACACCAAATAGGCGGCAATCTTTTATCTACCTCGTGCAAACGGTTCAATCGGTCGACGTCCAGCGAATCGATACTGGTGCGGATATGCAGGAAAAAGATGCCGAACAGTACCGCCGCGACCAGCACGTCGAAGGCCACGCCCAATTCAACCACCATAGGCATGCCGTTGGTAGCGACGATGGCCGAAAAAAACAGGCCGTTTTCGATCGACATGAAACCGACCACATGTGCGACTGCCTGGCGATGCGAAATCATCAGCAACATGCCCAGCAGCACGACCGACAGGCTGACCGCCAGCGCATTCAGCGTAACTGCCGAGGAGGAATGCACGATCGGATGTAACACGTAATAGCTGAATATCATCAGACTCGCTCCACCCAGCATGACCAGGGTATTATTGGTCAATGCCTCGACGTCGCGATGCAGGTTCATTTGCAAGACCTGCCGCCTCAGCATCCAGGGAATAAAAATCACTTTCAGCGCCAAGGTTAACACCACCGAGATATACAGATGGGGATTATTCAGGCTGTATGCGGCCAATGCGGTCGTCAATGTCAACAAAAAGCCCTGCAGGGCAAACACAAAAATCAGCCGCAACAAGCGCCCCTGTCCCAGCATCAGAAATGAGGTCAGCCCGACAAAGGCGGCCAGCGACAAAATGGCTTGCGTATAAAAATCCAGTTGTCCGATGTTCATCAGCGCGATGCCTCTAAAATGATGTGGCTCAACATGCCCAGCAAACCGAGCAGATACGCAAAACCGAGATACTCCTGCACACGAAACAGGCGCATTTTTGCGACCAGCGTTTCAGAAATCGCCAGAAACAAACCCAATACGGCCAGTTTTCCGCTAATTGCGAACAGGCCGTAGGCCAATGCCGGCACGGTAAAAGATTCGGCGATGCCCCAGGGGAAAAAGATGTTCGCGATCAGAACGCCGTACAACATCAGTTTTAACTGGCTGGCCCATTCGATTAGCGCCAAATGCCGGCCGCTATATTCCAGGATCATCGCTTCATGAATCATGGTCAGTTCCAGATGCGTCGCCGGATTATCGACCGGCACGCGCCCGGTTTCCGCAATCGCGACCAGCATCAGCGCAAACAACGCAAATACGAACGACGGTCGCAACACCAGCCCTTCCTGCACGACATGGTCGATTGCAATCGATAAATTGGTCGTGGAAGCAGTCATCGTCAGAGTAAAGATCGCCATCAGCATCGCCGGTTCCGCCAGCGATGAAATCGTCATTTCCCGTGAGGAACCCATGCCGCCGAAGGCAGTACCGATGTCCAATCCGGCCAAGGCCAGGAAAAAACGGGCAAAGGCAAAAAAACCGACCATCACGATCACGTCCGCACTGGCCGAGGTCGGCAAGTCGACCGCAATCAGCGGCACGATGGTAGCCGCCAGCACGGTCGCGGAAAAAATAATGTAGGGCGAAATCGTGAATAGCCAGGACGCCTGCGCCGCAACCACCGGTTGCTTGTGCGTCAATTTGATCAAGTCGCGATAAGGCTGAACAAGCGACGGAGACTTGCGGTTTTGCAGGCGGCACTTGCAGTATTTCACCCAGCCGGCCAACAACGGCGCCAGCGCGACGAACAGCAGGGTTTGAACAATAGCGATTAACCAACTCATTAGCTGATCACCCATAACATGAAAAGTAAAGTCACAAACGAGTAGCCGAGATAAACTCGGATGTTCCCGGTCTGAATGCGGCCGATCTGCTCGGCCATCCTGCCGACGCCCTGGGCAATTGGCTGGTAAACCCTCGGCCAACTGTGATCCTGAATCTGCAACTGATAACGAATCGCCGCGACTTCCTGATTCAGCGCGCCTTGCAGGTCTTTGTCGATCTGTTCGTCAATGATCCAGGCTTTGGCAAAAATACGCCTTAAAGGCATCGCAAAAGCATGGCAACTGTACTGCATGCGCGGCGTCAGGCCGCCGAAACCGCAGTCCCAAGGTTCCGCCCGGCGCATCACGGTGGCAGGATTACGGCGCAAATACCAAAAACTGATGCAGCCGGCAATCAGCGCGGCTATCAGCACCAAAAGCGGCGAATAAGATGCCTGTTTCGTCGAGACCGGTGCCAGCCACAACCAACCTAAAGCGGTATCGTTCGGCAAAGTCTGCCCCAATAGCTGCCCTGCAACCCTGTTGATCAACGAGATCACCAGGCCCGGAAAAATCCTGATCAAAAAACACAACCCGGCCAGCAGACTCGGCCCTGCGAGCATCACTTTATCCTTGACTTCATGCGCTTTATCGCTATGGCGCGAACGCGACTTTCCCAAAAACATCATCCCGAAGACCTTGACGAAACACGCCGCCGCCAAGGCCGCGGTCAGCGCCATCGACGCCGCAGCAACCGGAATCAAACTGCGCAGCACACCGTTGTCCAGCACAGAGACCTGCAATGCGGTCTGAAAAGCCAGCCATTCGGAAACAAAGCCGTTGAACAGCGGCAAAGACGAAATGCTCATGCAACCAACCAAAAACAATTTGCTGGTATGCGGCATCCGCCTTATCAAACCGCCCATCATGTCTATGTTCAGTTCGTGCGTTCGATGCTGAATGATACCCGCGCCCAGAAACATCAAATTCTTGAAGAGCGCGTGATTGAAGGCATGAAATAACGCCGCCAACAGGCCCAGCGCCGCCAGTTGCGGGTGACCGGTGGCTTTGAAAATCACCGACAGCCCCAACGCCATCGCGATCATGCCGATGTTTTCGACAGAGCTGTAGGCCAGTAGGCGTTTCAGATTGACTTGCATCATCGCATACAATATCCCGCCCAACGCCGATATTGTGCCGACAATGAGCAGCGTTACCCCCCATTGCCATTGCAGCTCGCCGAGCAAATCGTAACAAAAGCGGATCAATCCATAGAGCGCGACTTTCAGCATCACGCCGCTCATCAACGCCGAAATATGCGACGGCGCTACCGGATGCGCTTCCGGCAGCCAGACATGAACCGGCGCCAAACCGGCCTTCATCCCGAATCCGAGCAGAGCCAGCACAAAAGCGATGCTGGCCCAGTGAGTCGACAGTGTTACGTTCCGCAACGCATCGAACGCAAACCCGTCGGCGAAACTTGCGAGTATTCCGAACGCCAATATGATCGCCAAGGCGCCGACTTCGGCCATCAATAAATACAGAAAAGCGGCGCGGCGATTGGCCGGATTTTCATGCTGAAACGCCACCAGAAAATAACTGGCGACCGACATCAACTCCCAGGCGATCATGAAAAAGAACGCGTCGTCGGCCAGTAGCACCAACAGCATGCCGCACACGAACAAGCCGGTAAACAAGCCCAGCACCGCAAATGGATGTTTGCTGTCGTCGTAAGCATGCACGTAGCCGGGGCCGTAAAGGCTGACCGCGCTGACCGCAATGCCGATGATCAAAAAAAAGAATCCGGACAAGCCATCGAAACGCACGTGCCAGGGCAGCCAAGGCAGACCAAAGGCGATTTGATCAGTCACAACAGTGTCAACGACCAGTACGCTTAACCCGGCCGCTGCCGCGAATAGGCCTGACAGACCCAACAGCAAAAAAACCGCCTGCCGCAGCAGGTGCGGGTAACGCCGTTCTTTCAGGCTGTTTTCAAGTAAGGATCGGTAGTGACCGCTGCGGTCCGGAAATTTTTTGCACCAATACCGGCTCAACTCCAGCAGCATGAAGCGCTGATTCATCAGCAACGCCAGCAAACCGGAAGCGAAGCTTAAAAGCACTGCCCCATAAGCGAATCCAAGGATCATAAAGAACTCTCAAGCAAGCGATGCCGTTGCAAAAACCCGTCAGTAAACGGAATTTTTCCCGGGTGAGCCGTAAAAAAAGGAGTGGTTTTTGCCTCATTGCCGGCAAGATGTGTTTCCAACGGAAACGGCAACGCCCGGATCAATCATACGCAACGCACAAACATTGCGCAACGGGGTCCGCGTTATTCAAGACAATCCGTTATTTGAATGGAAGGACGAAATCGGCAGCCTCAATACCGTTGCATTCAACCGTTCGCTGAGCGGAGTTGGTTAAGTTCCCGTTTGCTGAGTCGAAGCGAACAACCCAGCTGGCTACGCGCAGCCGGCGGTATATCCGCTCAATCGGCGCTCGCTTTGGGCAGGGCCACCTCATTAAATTTCATTTGGATGACCGCTGTTCGATTTTAACCAGCCGGCCAAAGCCCGCTATTGGTCATCAGGTAATGGCCGGAAGCGCCAATTCATTCTTAAAGCTGATTATCATCTAATTTTTAAAAATCTGGTGAGCTGGACTTGTCTGCAATTTTCGAATTAGTTGTGTTGTGACATTTTTTCCTGGCGCACCCAACCTTGGGAATATCTACCCCCAACTGGAAAACTTTCCAAGCTCTTTTACATCCAAGTGTTTTTCGAGCTGTGACGGTCGGCTCATGCGATCAACTCCAGTAAGGATTTCGGAAGGGTTGGTGGAACCGTTTCGAAACCAGGAACAGAATATTTTATGCGCCGAGGCTGTCGCCTAGGTGCCGGAGCCGATCACCTGTTGTCATCCGTCTCCCTCTAAACGTGTCCGGTGCGTTTCACTCGTTGACAGAGCCAGACGTTGTGCACTGGTCTGGGCTCTACCCGGCGGTCGACGTGATGCAGCAGCTGCTCAATATGTTCGGCTGGCTCGCGAGCAGAGTCGTGGCGACTGGGGATAGCGGTGCCATGAGTGAGCGTACTCGGTGCGCGGTTGAGGCGGCTCAAGATTGGGCGAGGGAAAGCATGCAATGACCAAGCAAGATTCTGCGCGTTTTGCCGAGCTGATGGTGACGCTCGGGGGACCTTTGGGCGGGTAATTGATCGTCCCTGGTCAAAGTTTTCTGGGGTGTGCTGGTAGAGTTCGACATTGGCGATGTTGAAGCGGCCGTTCATGCACCTCTGGCGAATGGCGAGTTTTTTCCGGTGCCGTTTGAGCTTAAGGCCAGAATGCACGTCTGTGCTTAGGGATCAACATCTGTCTGTAGATGAGGCGTGGGCGATCGCCGTCAAGATGGCGGACGAGTACGAAACCGTCGTGTGCACACAGGAAATCATGGACGCCTGGCAGGCGGCTAGGTCGGTTCTGGATCTCGTTGATGATGTCGGCGCACGCATGGCGTTTCTTGCCGCATATGAGCGATTTTCCAAGTGTGGAAAGCCAAAATGGCTGATTTCTCAGGGCCGCGACAAGAGTCTGCAACTGGCTCGGGTGTCCGAGGCGGTGATGCAGGGCCGGCTTCCGGATTCTGTGCTGACTCGCTTCCCTCGATCATGAGCCCGGCTTGCGTCCGGATAAGTCCGGAAAAGGAGAATGTTACATAACTGAAACCTTTTATTGAAATCCAGAGGGTTCGACTCCCTCCCGGTAAAGGTTAGCCAGCCAGCCGGAAACGAGTCTT